>ONST01000185.1 GCA_900320575.1 uncultured Eubacteriales bacterium | reverse complement strand
CTCTTCACCGCCATCGGCGCGGTCCCCACGGTGCTGGCTGTCCTTGCGGGGAACAAGCTGGCGAAGAACGCCTACCAGGTCGGGATCCGGGTCCAGGGCACGCCCGGCGCGGCGGTCCCGTATGCGGAACCGGCGGATGCTTCGAATACCTTCGAGCAGTAACCTGCCGGCTGCGGCCTGCATTTGAGTAACATAAGAAAAGCCGGGGCAGCGGTGCCCCGGCTTTTCTTATGCGCCCGGGCCGGCATGCGTGCACCGTGCCCCCTCTGAGCGCATATCAGTCTTTTCCGGTCTGGCGGAGATACATGGCGGCGTAACGGCCGCCGTTTTTCATGAGCTCTTCGTGACTGCCCATTTCGGCGATCTTCCCGTCCTCGAGAAAGAGGATCAGGTCGGAATCCCGGATCGTGGTTAGGCGGTGGGCGATGAGGAAGGAGGTCCGTCCCTTTGAAGCTTCCAGCATGGCGGCGCGGATGTTCTGCTCGGTCACGGTGTCCACGGAGCTGGTGGCTTCGTCGAGGATGAGGAGCGGCGCGTCCGTCAGCATCGCCCGGGCGATGGTGAGCAGCTGGCGCTCCCCGTGGCTCAGCTCCTGCCCCTGGCGGTTGAGCACGGTGTCCGCGCCCTCCGGCAGGCGGCTGATGAAGGACAGGGCCCCGGAAGCGCGCGCGGCCCGCAGCATTTCCTCCTCCGGACAGTCCGTTTTCCCGTAGCACAGATTATAGCGGACGGACTCGGAGAAGAGCGCGGTGTCCTGCAGCACGACGCCGAAGGCGTGCCTGACGTCCCGGAGGCGGTATTCGCGGAGATCCCGCCCGTCCAGCAGGATCTGCCCGCTGTCCGGATCGTAGAAGCGGGTGAGCAGCTGGATGAGGGTGGTCTTTCCGGCGCCTGTTTTTCCGACGACAGCGGTCCGCGTGCCGGCGGGGATCCGCACCGAGAAATGGGAGAGCACAGGCTTGCCGGGCACGTAGGAGAAGGAGACGTCCCGGAATTCGACCTCGCCCCGGAAGGTATGCACCTCCGGCGCGTCCGGCGGATCTTCCGGCTCCTTTTCTTCTTCCATCACCTCGAAGACCCGCTCCACGCCGGCAGCAGCAGTCTGAAATTCGTTGTAGATGCCGGAAATGTCCACGAACGGCCGCAGGCAGTGCCGCGCGTAGAGCAGAAAGCTGGCGAGTACTCCGACGGAGATCGTTCCGGACAGCGTCATCAGGCCTCCGAGGATGGAGACCGCGACGAAGACCAGGTTATTGATGGCTCGGGTGATGGGATTCAAAAGGCCCGACCAGGTCAGGGCCCGGACCGCCACGTCCCGGTAGCTGCGGTTCATTTCCCGGAATGCCTCGAAATTCGCTTCTTCCTGGCCGAAGGCGCGCAGCACGGAAAGGCCGGAAATGCTCTCCTCGATCTGGCCGTTGAGCCGTCCCAGGAGGGCCTGCTGTTCCCGGTAGGTGCGGCGGGTGATGCCGGTGACCGCCTTTGTCCACACGAGGATCACCAGGACGCCCCCGAAGGTGACCAGCGCGAGGGGAATATTGAGATACAGCATCATCACCGACATCCCCGCCACCGAGAACAGGTTCATCAGGAGCTGGGTGAGGGAGGCGGACACTGTGGTGCTGATATTGTCCACGTCGTTGGTCAGGCGGCTCATCAGATCCCCGTGGCGGTTCCGGTCAAAATACCGGAGCGGCAGACGCTCCATGGACGCAAAAAGCGCCCGGCGGATGCCGTCCACCATGCGCTGCCCGGTCCGGGCCATGGTCAGCTGCATGAGGATGTGGACCAGAAGGTCTCCCGCGTAGAGGGCTGCGAGCAGCCCGAACAGCCGCAGCGGGAAGGAGCCCGCCGCGATCCCGTCCACGATCTTCCCGATGAGCCAGGGGGCAAGATACGGGGCAGCAGAGGCGAGGGCGGACAGGACGGCGACGAGGACCAATGCCGGCGTGTGCCGTCCGGTCATGGAAAACAGGGTTCGGAGGGTCTTCTTCAGGTCTTTCGGCTGTTCGTGCCGGCCTCTCGTGCCGGATTTTCCGAAGGAGCCGAGCTGGGAGGAAGCGGCATCGCTGTCTTTTACGTTCATGCGTCCTCCCCTCCCATCTGTGAGCGGCAGATCTCCCGGTATGCCGGGCAGTTCTTCATCAGTTCCGCGTGCGTTCCTTCTCCCAGAAGCCTTCCGTCCCCGAGACAGAGGATCCGGTCCGCGCCCATGACGGACGAGACCTTCTGGCTGACGAGAAAGGTCGTGCGCGCCGGCGCACTCTGTGCGCCTTTTTCGAGCAGCTGCCTGCGGATCCGGCTCTCCGTATCCGCGTCGAGGGCGCTGGTGACGTCATCGAGAAGCAGGAGGACCGGCTTTTTCAGCAGAGCGCGGGCCAGTGTCAGCCGCTGCTTCTGCCCGCCGGAGAGGTTGACGCCTCCCTGGCCCAGACGGGTATCAAGGCCGTCCTCCGTGCAGGTGAGGAGCTCCTCCGCTGCGGCTTCGCCAAGGACCGCCCGCAGTTCTTCGTCAGTCGCGTCCGCCTTTCCCATCCGCAGGTTGTCGCGGATGCT
>ONST01000143.1 GCA_900320575.1 uncultured Eubacteriales bacterium | reverse complement strand
TTCGGCGCGGAGATCGTGGATGTTTCCCCGCTGCACGATCCCCATCTCCCGGAAGACATTCAGGGAATCTACCTCACCGGCGGCTATCCCGAGCTCCACGCGCGGACGCTTTCGGAAAATAAGACCTTTCTTGCGGAGCTCCGGCAGGCGCTTGAGAAAGGCATGCCCTGCATCGCCGAGTGCGGCGGATTTCTCGCCCTTCTTCAGGAACTGACGGATGCGGAAGGCAGGACGTACCCCATGGCGGGAGCCCTGCCCGGGCACGGCTTTCCGGCGGGACGGCTGCAGCGCTTCGGCTATTTCGAGGCGGAGACGCAGGAGGACGGCCTCTTCGGGCCTGCGGGGACCGTTCTGCGCGGCCACGAGTTCCACCACTGGGACTCGGACGCGAACGGTGAGGGGATCCTTCTGACCCGTCCGCTATCCGGGAAGACCGGGCGGGCCTGCGTGTATACAGAGAATCTCGCGGCGGGCTTCCCCCACTGGTATTTTCCCTCCTGCCCGCAGGCGGCGGAGGCCTTTGTCAGCCGCTGCCGGGAGAAAGGCGGGGAGCGATGCTGATCCTCATCACCGGAGGCTCCGGAAGCGGAAAATCCGCCTTCGCGGAGCAAAAGCTCCTGGAAATCGCGTCGGAACAGGGAAAGAATTGCATTTATCTTGCCACGATGAGCCGCGGAGAAGACGGGGAGAGCGCCGCGCGCATCCGCCGGCACCGCGCACTGCGCGCCGGCAAGGGCTTCGGGACGGTCGAGCAGCCGCTGCGGCTTGACGAAGCGAATATCCCGGACGGATCCGCCGTCCTCCTCGAGGACCTCTCGAACCTGCTGGCCAACGAGATCTACCTCCCCGGAGGACAGCTGGCCATAAAGGAACGGACGGAGGAACAGCTCGCGGAAGCGGTCCTCGGCCCGGTGCTGGCGCTTGCGGAGCGCGCGTCTGTGCTCGTCGTGGTCACGAACGAGATCTTCTCGGACGGCGTCCTCTATGACGAAGAGACCGAGGCCTTCCGGAAGGACCTGGCGATTCTCAATCGGGCGATCGCCTCACGGGCGGACGCGGTATACGAGGTCGTCGCCGGGATCCCCCTGATCATGAAAGAAATGCAGACGGAAAGGGACAGATAAACGATGCTCTTACGATCGCTGATACAGGCATTTTCCACCTACTCCGCGATACCGGCGCCGGAGACGAAGTGGGACGAGGACAGCATGAAATACGCGCTGGCCTTCTTTCCGCTGGTCGGAGCCGTGATCGGGGCGGCGGAGTACGGCGCGTATCTTCTGCTGGTCTATCTGAATTCCGGCGCGCTCCTTACGGCCGCGGTCCTGACGGCGCTTCCGCTCTTCCTCACCGGGGGCATCCACATGGACGGTTTTCTCGACGCCTGCGACGCCCTGCACAGCTGGCGGGACCGCGAAGAGAAGCTGCGGATCATGAAGGATCCCCATGCGGGCGCCTTCGCGGTGATCTCCTGCGGCATCTACCTGATCCTGTATCTCGGAGGGGCCTCGGAGGCGGGACTTTTGGAAATGCGTGTCTTTTGCGCCTCTTTCGGTCTGACAAGGACCCTAAGCGCCGCGGCTGCCCTCACCTTCCCGAAGGCGCGGACCGGCGGCATGCTGCGGGCGGAGACCGACGCCTCGGACAAAAAGGCATTGTACGCGGTCCTTCCTGAGGGGCTCCTCTTCGCGGCGCTGATGCTGCTGGCGGACCCTGCGCGGGGCGGAGCGGCCCTCGGCGCCGCGGCTGCGGCCTTTTGCTTCTACCGGCGGACGGCTCTTCGGACCTTCGGCGGGACGACCGGAGACCTGGCGGGCTGGTTCGTGCAGCTGGCGGAGCTGGCCGTGCTCCTCACGGCGGTGTGCTGCGGACTTCTTCTCTGATCCGATACAAATGTGGAAAGGAGCATGCGATGATCCTGATCCTTGGCGGCGCGTACCAGGGAAAACGCGCCTTTGCGGAAAAACAGTTTCCCGGAAAGACCATAATGGACCGTTACCACGAGACCGTGCGTGAGCAGCTGCGGAACGGGGAGGATCCCCTGGCTGCGGCGGAATCTCTCGCCGCTTCCGGG
>ONST01000248.1 GCA_900320575.1 uncultured Eubacteriales bacterium | reverse complement strand
GGGATCAGGTTCAGCACCACCGCGATATTGAGGACCACCTGGGAGGCGATATGGGCAAAGATGCCGGTCACCATCAGGGATCCGTAGAGATCCGGCGCGTTCTGCGCGATAAAGAAGAGGCGGTACAGCAGATAGATGAACAGCAGTATGATGACCGCCGCCCCGAATACGCCCAGCTCCTCGCAGACGATGGAGAAGATCATGTCGTTCTGCGCCTCCGGCACCGGTCCCAGCTTCTGGGCGCTGTTGCCCAGGCCCTTGCCGAAGAGTCCGCCGCTGCCGATCGCGTACAGGCCCTGAAGGACCTGGTAGCCGCCCTTGTCGGAGTATTTCTCGGGATCCAGCCAGACCAGCACGCGCATGACGCGGAAGGCGTCGCTGCTTCCCGCATTTTTCGCGATCAGAAAGACCAGAAGGGCAACGGCGCCGATCCCCAGAACAAGGGCCGCGAGGAAGCCCCAGGTCTTCGGATGCGCCACGAAGACGATCGCGCAGCACATCATGAAAATGATCACGGCCGTGCTGAGGTTCTGGGTAAAGAAATAGGTGGCAGCCGCGGACACAAGGCCCATGAAGAGCGGCGGGATCGCCGCCTTCCAGCCCCGGTACATCCGCCCCATCTTCACGATCATGATCGGAATGAAGACCACGATGGCGATCTTGGCGATCTCCGAGGGCTGGAACTGCACGGGCCCGAGCTTCAGCCAGCGCCTGGCGCCGTTGATCTTCTTGCCCATCGGCGTGAAGCGGACCATGGCCATCAGCACGATCGAGGTGATGTAAATGATCCCGCCCAGCTTCCAGAGATGGTGGTAGTCGATCATGGAGATCGCCACCGCAGCTCCGATGGAGACGATGGAGATCAGCGCCTGCTTCCGGAAATAATACATATCATCCCCCAGCCGGATCTCCGCCATGTAGGCGCTGGTGCTGTAGAGCATCACCAGACCGAAGCCCACCAGGATGATGATCGCCGCGAGCAGGGAATAATCGTAGTAATCCGTTCGGATCTTTTTCAATGCTTCCGTTCCCCTTTCTTCAGGTACACGTACCGGATATAGCCGATCGTGTACGCCTCCCCTTTTTCCGCCCACATCCGCAGCAGGAATTCCATCTCCTGGCGCGTGCGCGGATGGATGAACCAGGACTTGTCCCGTCCATGCAGATAATAGTCCAGCGGATCCCGGTCCGTATAGGCCTCCCCCCGGTAGACCCGGCTGGCGCTGACCCGGTCGAAGATCATCTCCGCCACATACTTACGCGGCATCTGCGCGCCGGCGAGGATCTGCGTACTCTTCGGGTCCTTCGTATAATCGATCCAGTACTCAAAATGGTGCCGGTTGCGCCCCTTGTGGTGCAGCCAGGCGGTGGATACGCCGATGTCCTCGCGCTCCGCGTTGTTCGGGCTCCGGTTTCCCTGATAATATTTCGCGCCGACCAGGAATTCCGCCGGGGAATACTTCGAGAGATCGTGCAGGAGGCCCTGCCGGTAAAGACCCGCGCGGAAGCAGTACCCCATCACCAGATTATGGTGACGGGTAATGGTCAGAAAATGCAATAATGCCTTCATTTAAGCCTTCTCCTCCTCTTCCGGGGCCGGTCCGCTCACGAAGACTGCGCAGGAACGGGGCGGAACGATATAGAGCTTCTGGCTGCCGGTGATGCTCCGCTCCCCCATGGGCGGGAATTCCGCGCCGGCCTTCGCCGCAGTATCCACCGCCAGATGCCACACCTGGCCGTTTTCCAGCTGCGGGAGCGCGAATTCATGGGACTCCCAGCCGGCATTGTAGGCGGCGTAGACGGCGCCGTCGTCCGGATCGCCGTATTTTCCGTTGTAGAGCACGGCCAGCGACCGCGCCTGCCGGTCAAAGGAGCCGTACCAGGCCTTCGTATCGTGGAAGGAAATGTCCGGCATGCCGAAGGAGCGGTAATCCGAACCCTTCAGCTCCGTATCCATATGGAGGATCGGATGGGCCTTCCGGAAGGCGAGGATTCCTTTGACGAAGGCGGCCAGCTCTTTGTTCCTCTTTCCGCGGGCGAAATCCACCCAGCCGATGGGATCGTCGCTGGAATAGGCGTTGTTGTTGCCCTCCTGGGTATTGCCGCTCTCGTCTCCCGCCAGCAGCATGGGGATGCCCTGGGAGAGGAAGGTATAGACGCAGGCGTTCTTCAGCTGCCGCATGCGCAGATTCAGGACCGCCGGCTTCTTCGTCGGACCTTCTGCGCCGCAGTTCCAGCTGAAGTTCTCGCTGCAGCCGTCCCGGTTGTCCTCTCCGTTCTCCTCGTTGTGCTTCCAGTCGTAGGAGACGGAATCATACAGGGTGAAGCCGTTGGTCCCCGCCATATAGTTCACGACGCCGAAGGCGGCGGGGTTGCTGCGGATCTTCGACGCGAATTCCGCGCTCTGACCCTCGTCTCCCTTGAGGAAGGCGCGGCCGGTCCGCAGAAAGCCGTCGTTGTAAGCGATCAGATTTCTCGCCGCACCCGTCCGTCCGCGGCTCCAGGAAGGATCGACCCACTCGAACATCAGCTTCGTGTCCGTGAGCAGCGGATCGTGGATGAGGGAGCTCACCGGAACGCCTCCGCCGATCAGATGGAAGCCGTCCATGTGATAGTTCACCTTCCAGTGCCGCACGGCCAGCAGGGCCGTATAGGGATCCTGTCCCTCCGGGAAATAGATCTCCATGATGCAGAGCATGCCGCACGCATGGATCTCGTGCACCAGCTTCCGCAGCTCGGCGCAGGGATCGTCGGTATGGGCGAACCTGCGGTTCGGCGCGAAGTACATATTCTTTTCGGAATAGCCCCAGAAATTGTGCGGGAGCTCTCCCGCTGCCTTCCCCGTCTCGTCCGTGTCCAGCCTCGCGTAGGGCTGGACACGGAGGGTGTCGTCCCACTCGTAGACGGGCATCAGCTCCACCGCCGTAAAGCCGAGAGCCCGGATATAGGAAATATTGGCGGCAGTTCCCGCAAAGGTGCCCCTCGCGCTCCCGCCCTTCGGCGCGTTCATCGAGAACCCGCGGACATGAAGGCGGTAAATGGAGAGCTCCGAGAGCGGCAGCTTCGGAGAGGTCTCCGCCTCCCAGCTTTCGGGGACGGCAGGGACGTAGCAGACCTCTCCCTTCAGCCCTCTGGCGCAGGGATCCAGGACCTTCTCTCCTCCGATCCGGTAGTAATAGGTGAACTTTCCGGCCTTCAGGCCGTGTACGAAGACAGAGCCGACCTCCCCGATCTTCTCCGATTCATCAAACGGAAGCTCCGCGACGGTCTCTTTCCCTTTCGCGTCCAGAAGGACCAGCGAGGCCTCGCGGCCCTCCGGGATCCGCACGGCGAAATTCACCCCGCTGCCTCTGACAGTCGCTCCCATACGCTCCGGATTACCGCTGCTGATCTTATATGCCGTTTCCTGTCTCATCATTCTTCCTCCAGGCGGTGCAGTGGTGTCTGCGGCAGATTCCTGCCCTTCTGATTTCGCGAAACTGCTTCATCATGCCGACGCGCGGGCATAATCCCGCAATTTACTGTTTATCTTATCATTATAACCGTTTCTTCCTGATTTTTCATCAGCTTTATGGTCCGGAAGAAAAAAATATCCGTCCGGGCTCCTTCATTGCATTTTCCGGCGGAATCTGGTATGCTTGCAGCAGGGGGGAGCGTATGCCTCCTCAATTCTATCAGGACAAAGGAGGTCCCTTTCATGGCAGACAATGATCTCAGAGAAGAAGAACTGGAGGAGTTCGATACGGTGACGCTCACGCTGGAGGACGACAGCGAGCTCGAGTGCGCGATCCTCGGCATCTTCCCGGCCGGCGACAAAAAATACATCGCGCTTCTTCCCCTCGATGAGGACGGAGAAGTCGACGACGACGAGGACGTGCTCCTCTACCGCTTTATCGATCACAGCGAGGACGAAGATCCCGAGATCGAGAACATCGACGACGACGAGGAGTACGAGCTGGCAGCCGACGCCTTCGACGAGCTTCTCGACGAAGAGGAATTCGAAGAGCCGGAAGACTGAGTGTCTCGGGAAAATGAAAAAAGCCGGAGGATCATAAGGTCCTCCGGTTTTTTCATGCGCGTCCGGTACTTCCGAAGCCGCCGCGGCTCTCATTTCCCAGCCTCTCCACCTCCTCGAAGCGGATGGACGGCTGATGCTCGATGATCCGGAACTGGCCGATCCGGTCGTTTATGCGGATCTCCGTGTCCCGGGTGGCGTAGACCGGCATGCGCAGGACGTCGTCGTCCCCGCAGTAGGACTCGTCCACGATCCCGATGGAATTGCTCTGAAGGAGCCCGTAGTTCCGGAAGGTCGAGCTCCGCGGAGCGGTGATCATCTCGTACCCCTCCGGCAGCTGGACCGAGATCCCCAGATCGATCAGGCGGAACTCGCCGGCCTTCAGGGTCACGTCCTCCGCGGAACGCAGATCGATCCAGTCGCTCTTTCCGTCGATATAGCGGAGCTTTTCGATCTTATCACTGTGATATTTGATGCGGATCGTCTTTTCCATCTGTGCGCCTCCCTTTTTCAGAAGAAAAATCCCCGTCCTTACCGGGCAGGGATCTTCTGTATGTTCTTATTCCGGATCAGCCGAAGCGACCATGCGGCCCATGTCAAGGGCGCTCTCCTGGCGCTCCTTCGGGCAGTCCTTGATGGAGAAGCTGATCCTTCCCATCTTGTCCTTGCCCAGGCAGATCACGCGGACCACGTCACCGAGCTGCAGCACGTCTTCGACGCGGTTGATGCGGGCGTTGGCGATCTTGGAAATGTGCACCATACCCTCCTTGCCCGGAGCGAACTCCAGGAAGGCGCCGAATTCCTTCATGGAAACGACCTTTCCGGTGAGGATCTGGCCCTTCTCGAAGTCCGTCGTGATGATGCGGATCGCCTCGATGGTCTTGTCCATATTCTCCTGGTCATCGCCGCAGATGGAGACAGAGCCGTCTTCCTCGATGTCGATGGAGACCTTGTAGAGATCGATGAGGGCGTTGATGGTCTTGCCTCTCTGGCCGACCACATCGCCGATCTTCTCCGGATCGATCTGGATCTGGACGATCTTCGGCGCGTACTTGGAGAGCTGCTTCCGCGGCTCCTTGATGACCGGCTCCATGACCTCGGTCAGGATGTACTCGCGGGCCTCTTTCGTGCGCGCGATCGTCTCCTCGACGATCTGGCGGGTCAGGCCGTGGATCTTGATATCCATCTGGATCGCGGTGATGCCGTCATGCGTACCGGCGACCTTGAAGTCCATGTCCCCGAAGAAGTCCTCGAGGCCCTGGATATCGGTCAGCAGGATGTAGTCGTCGTCGGTCTCTCCGGTCACCAGGCCGCAGGAAATGCCGGCGACCGCCTTTTTGATCGGTACGCCTGCCGCCATGAGCGCCATCGAGGAGGCGCAGATCGAAGCCTGGGAGGTCGAGCCGTTGGACTCGAAGGTCTCGGATACGGCGCGGATCGCGTACGGGAAATCCGCTTCCGACGGGAGCACCGGAACAAGGGCTCTCTCCGCGAGGGCGCCGTGGCCGATCTCACGTCTTCCCGGTCCTCTGGAGGGCTTGGTCTCGCCGACCGAGTAGGACGGGAAATTATACTGATGCATATAGCGGGCGCGGGTGACCGTCGGATCCAGGCCCTCGATGCGCTGTGCCTCGGACAGCGGAGCCAGGGTCACGCAGTCGCAGATCTGGGTCTGGCCTCTGGTGAACATGGCGGAGCCGTG
>ONST01000138.1 GCA_900320575.1 uncultured Eubacteriales bacterium | reverse complement strand
TCTTCGCATAGTCTTACCGGATGTTTTCTTCGCAGCGCGCTTCGCCGCAGCGGAAGTTACACCATGGGCTTGTGCAGATTGTTCGGAGGCAGATGATTCCTGCAGTGCGTGTCCATGCAGTTCCCTGCTTCAACGGCGCCTCCACAAAGCGCAGCGGGAAGCTGATAGGATCCCTTGCTCTTTCGAGCAGACCGGAAGGTCGTCGCGGAAGCGCTGTGGAGGCGCCATTGAAGCGCTCGGGCGCATTGACATACTGCCCGCGGCTTCCCTGCCGGACAATCTGCACAAGCGGCTGGAACTTCTTATTGCGTGAAGGATTTGCATTGCGAAGCAAATATCTCACTGTCTGAGTCCGAAGGACGAGTTTGAGATATTTGCAAGCGTTTTTTGCAAAGACAAACGCAATATATAGAAGTTCCCCGCGCGGAAGCCGTCCGGCGGGGATCCGTCGGGCAGGTGGCAGGGATCCAGCGGACAATAAACTAAACCATTTGCGGTGATATAACAGATGGAGGTGGGCATCTGAAAGCGGTATTCTAATTCAAGTTGTATTTCCGGAAAAGGCGTATTATAATAAGAAAATCCCTGCGGACCGTTCTTCGCAGGTTCGAGGCACGCGCATCGCTCAAAGACGGAGGAAAATCATGAAGGCACTGGAAGAAAAGATCCTCAGAGACGGACAGGTACGCCCGGGAAATATCCTCAAGGTGGACAGCTTTCTCAATCATCAGATGGACATCGAATTTATCAACGAGATCGGAAAAGAGTTCCACCGTCTGTTCGGAGACCGCCCGATCAACAAGATCCTGACCATCGAAGCGTCCGGAATCGGCATTGCTTGCATCGCAGCCCAGTATTTCGGCGTTCCGGTGGTCTTTGCGAAAAAAGCCCAGAGCGTCAATCTGGACGGCAGCCTCTACACGACCCAGGTGGAATCCTTCACCCATAAGCGGACCTACGACGTCATCCTCTCGAAGAAATTCCTGACAGCCGAGGACCACGTCCTCGTCATCGACGATTTCCTCGCGAACGGCTGTGCGGTCAACGGCCTGCTGGACATCATCGAGAGCGCAGGCGCGACGCTCGAGGGCGTGGGCATCGTCATCGAGAAAGGATTCCAGGACGGCGGGAAGGAGCTCCGCGCCCGCGGCGTGGACGTGAAGTCCCTCGCCATCATCAAATCCATGACCGACGACTCCATTGAATTCGCCGAGCAGGACTGAAAGGAACGGGCACGGACCATGACCTACGAAGAAGCAAAGACAGCGCTCGCCGCCATCGGCGAGGAACAGCTGCTCTCCCGCTTTGACACCCTCTCTTGTGACGGACAGAAAGCGCTGCTCCGCCAGATCGAGGAGACAGACTTCTCCTGCCTCCCGCTCTTTGCCGCAAGAGGCAGAGCGGCCGGGCGCGGAGCGATCGCACCGATCCCGGCGATGCAGCTTCCGGAGATCGAAGCTCACGCGGAGGAATTCAGGGAACAGGGCCTGTCCAGCCTCCGAAGCGGCGCCTGCGCCGCCGTGCTTCTGGCCGGAGGCATGGGCACGCGGCTGGGCTGCTCCGGGCCGAAGGGCGTGGTGGACATCGGGCTGACTCATCCTGTGTACATTTTCCAGCGGCTCTTCGAGAGCATCGCGGAGAACGCGCAGGCGGCAGGGCGTCCCTTCCACTTCTTCATCATGACCAGTGAGAAGAACGATGAAGAGACCCGGGGCTTTCTCCGGAAGCACCGCTTCTTCGGATATCCGGAAGAATATGTGCATTTTTTCCGTCAGGAAATGGCTCCCGCCGTCGGTGAGGACGGGCACGTGCTCCTCGAGGCCCCCGGCAGGATCGCCACTTCCCCGAACGGGAACGGCGGCTGGTTCGTCTCCCTTCTGAAAGCCGGCTTCGACCGGATCCTTCAGGACGAGCAGATCAGCTGGCTCAACGTCTTCTCCGTGGACAACGTGCTGCAGAAGATCTGTGATCCGGTCTTCCTCGGCGCGGTGATCTCCTCCGGCTGCGCCAGCGGTTCCAAGGTGATCCGCAAGGCGAACCGGGACGAGCGGGTGGGCGTCATGTGCCTGGAAGACGGAAAGCCCTCGGTCATCGAGTACTACGAGATGTCCGAAGAGCTTCTCGACGCGAAGGACGCGCAGGGAGATCCCGCCTACAACTTCGGCGTCATCCTGAACTACCTGTTCCGCATCCCGGATCTCCGGAAGATCGCGGACAGTTCCCTTCCGGTGCACTTTGCGCACAAGGCAGTGCCCTGCATCGACGGGGAAGGGAAACCTATCCGCCCGGAAGAGCCGAACGGCTGGAAGCTGGAGTATTTCATTCTCGATATGGTAAAGCAGCTTCCGGGCTGCCTGCCCTTCGAGGTGGTGCGGGAAAAGGAATTCGCGCCGATCAAGGCGAAGGAAGGAGCCGATTCCATCGACACGGCCCGGGCCCTGCTCGTGAAGAACGGGTACCGGCTCTGAGCTGTGCGGTCGAATTTTGCAGTTTATGGACAGAAAGATCCCAAAAAATGCCGGGATACACAGCCGGCTTCCGATGATCTGTGCAGCAGCCGGGTGGGTCCTCGTACTCATCTGGCTCGTTTTGCACCGGCAGCTCTTTTATGCGGAGATCGAGGGCAAGGACTACACCGGACTGGCCGGATACCGGCATCTGCTGTTCCCGGCGCTTATTGCAGGCGTCATGCTCGCACTGCCGGCGGGGAAAGCCCGCAGTGCCGTGCGGGAAAGGGCGGGAGAAGCGCTCCGGCTGCCCCGGCCGTTCTTCGCGCTCACCGGCATTTTGCTGAACTCCCTCTTCAGCTTCTGGATCATCGAGTTTCTCTGCCGGAATCTGGACATCTACACCTTTCTGCCCAAGTACAAGGTGCTGAACACCGGGATCACGCTGGCGGTCTATCTGATCCTGGTCTTTCTCACGAACTCGGTGCGCGCCGGAATGATCACGGGAAACGCGCTGTTCCTGCTCTTCGGCCTCACGAACTACTTCATCTACCGCTTCCGGAACATCCCGTTCCAGATCATCGACATCACCGGGCTGCAGACTGCGGCGAATGTGGCAGGGAGCTACCGCTTCGAGCTGACCTGGCAGATCCTGACCGCGGTGACGCTGACGCTCCTGGTCTCCGCGATGTGGCTGGATTCCGGAAAGACGCGCGTCTTCGGCTCCATCCCCGGAAAGCTCCTTTCGCGGGTCCTTGCGGCGGGACTGGCGGCGGCGTTCTACCTGGTCATCTTCCGCTCCGCGCTCTTCGACGAGCTGAACATCCGTCCCTACAGCTGGCGTCCGAACGACTCCTACAACATGTACGGCTGCGAGGCGGCCTTCTGCGCCTTCGCGAAGATCTCCTACCCGACGCGCCCGGAGAGCTATTCCTCTGCCCGGGTCGCGGAGATCATTGACCGCACCCGGAAGCAGGCGGCGGACGGGGAACTGCCGGTCCCGGAAAACATCATCTGCATCATGAACGAGAGCTTCGCGGATCTGTCGATCTATCCCAACGTGGAGACGGCGCAGGATGCGATGCCCTTCTTCCGCTCTCTTTCGGAAAATGCGCAGAAGGGAGCGCTGATGGTCTCCGTCCAGGGCGGGACCACTGCCAACACGGAATATGAATTCCTGACGGGCAACTCGATGATGCTCGCCCCGAATTCCATTCCCTTCACGACCTACATCCAGACGGATCAGTTCGCGCTGCCGCGGATCCTTGCGGAGACAGGCTACCGCTCCGTGGCGGTCCACCCCTACTACGCCAGCGGCTGGCGGCGGAACGAGGTCTATCCGCGCCTCGGCTTTTCGGAATTCTATGACAAGGAAGACTTCGACGTCCGGGATCCGGAGAAGATCCGCAGATATATCTCCGACCGGGAGGATGTGGAATACCTGATCGATCTCCTCGAGGCAAAGCCTGAGGGCGAAAAGCTCTTTCTCTTCAACGTGACCATGCAGAACCACGGCGGCTACGAGTACGACGGGGACGATTTCCGGAGCGATGTCCGCCTGGTGGATTTTCCGGGAAATGCAAAGGACGCGGCCGAACAGTACCTGACCTGCATCCGTCTCTCCGACGCCTCGCTGGAGGAGCTCGTCACCTATCTTTCCGGCATCGACGAGAAGACGCTGGTCTGCTTCTTCGGAGACCACCAGCCGGGCCTTCCCGTCTCCTTCTATCCGGATGCGCTGGGCGTGCCGGAGGATCAGCAGACCTTCGAAATGCAGCAGCTGCAGTACGAGACGGTCTGGACCATCTGGGCCAACTATGACATTCCGGAGGCGGACGGACTGGTCATGAGCCCCAACTACCTGAGCAGCTATCTGCTCTCCCTCACCGGGCTTCCCCTCACGGGCTATCAGCAGTACCTCCTCAGCCAGAGGGAGGCGATCCCCGCGATGAACGCCTTCGGTTATCTTGGAAATGACGGGCAGCAGCATCCCTACGGGGAAGAAACACCGGCGGAGGCCGCTTTTCTTGAGGGTTACCGCTGCCTGATGTACAACGAACTGACAGCCGGCAAAAGAAGGGACGCTTCCTTCTTCGGCACCGGCTGACAAAGCACAAAAGGAAAACAATTATGGAAGACAAAAAGCTTGCCCTCCTCATCGATTCCGACAACGTATCCTATAAATACCTGAACGGGATCTTCGATGAGCTGAGCAATTACGGAACCGTGACCTACCGCCGCATTTACGGCGATTTTACCTCCCAGGCCAACGCCAAGTGGAGCGAAAAGCTTCTGGAGAAATCCATTATCCCGATCCAGCAGTTCTCCAATACCCATGGAAAGAACGCCACGGACTCGGCCCTCATTATCGACGCGATGGACCTCCTCTACACCTCCAATGTGGACGGCTTCTGCATCGTGTCCTCGGACAGCGATTTTACGCGCCTGGCCAGCCGTCTCCGGGAATCCGGCAAGACGGTCATCGGCATGGGCGAGAGCAAGACTCCTGCCTCCTTCCGCTCCGCCTGCACGGTCTTTACGGAGCTGGAGAACCTCCTGCAGAACGGCAATAATGCCGGCGTCCTTACGAAAGAGGCGATCGAAGAGGACATCATCAATATCATCACGCAGAACGAAAACAAGGGCAAACAGACCGGCTCCGGCGAGATCGGCAGCCGCCTGCAGAACAAATATCCGGATTTCGACGTGCGCACCTTCGGCTACTCCCAGCTGTCCAAATTCCTTGAGAGCATCCAGGGCATCGTGGTGAAGAAGGAGAACAACGCCATCACCGTCAGCCTCATGGAGGAATCGAACAACGACCCGGTGATCTCCGACCTCATCGAGATCGTGCGCCGGCGCGGGACAAAGGGCATCGGCCTCGCCCCGCTCGGACTGGAGATCCGCCGCCGCCACCGCAACTTCAACGTGAAGCTCTACGGCTACTCCCAGCTCTACAAATTTATCGACAGCATTCCGGAACTGGAGGTAAAGGGCGGGAACGCGAACCGCAAGGTCACGCTTAAAAAGAATTAACGACGAACGCCTGCGGGAACACCGCAGGCGTTTTTCAGCAGATCTGGAAAATATAAAATTTCAGGTAATAGGTCTCGTCCGCGTTCCACAGGACCGGATGATCCGGCGACTGGGCCCGAGCCTCCACCTGGCGGAGCCGGACGTGCGCTTCGCGTGCCGCCTGGCGCAGCATGTTCTCGAACAGCTCCCGCGTCATAAAGTGCGAGCAGGAACAGGTGGCAAAGAAGCCGCCCGGCCGTACCAGCATCATGCCTCTGCGGTTGATGTCCCGGTAGCCGCGCTCCGCATTTTTCACATTGGAACGGGCTTTCGCGAAGGCCGGCGGATCAAGGATCACCAGATCGTACCGGTGCCCCGCTTCCAGCTCCTCCGGCAGGAAATCGAGCACGTCGGCGCAGCGGAAGTCCACATTGGAAAAGCCGTTCAGCTCCGCGTTCTTCCGCGCCATGGCGAGGGCGCTCTCCGAGGCGTCCACCGCCAGCACCGATCTCGCGCCCGCGTACGCGGCGTTCAGCGCAAAGGAGCCTGTGTGGGTAAAGCAGTCCAGGACCTCCGCGTCCTTCGCCATCCGCTGGATCGCCAGACGGTTGTATTTCTGGTCGAGGAAAAATCCTGTCTTCTGCCCGTTCTCCACGTCCACCAGATAGCGGACGCCGTTCTCGGTGATGGGGACGAGCGTATCGAATTCTCCGCTCAGAAAGCCCTTTTTCCGCTCCATTCCCTCCTTCAGGCGCTCCTTCGCGTCGCTCCGCTCGTAAACGCCCCGGATCCGGATCCCGTCCGCAAGAAGGATCTCCCGGAGAAGGCCGGTCAGTTCTTCCTTATAGCGGTCGATCCCCAGCGCCAGGGATTCCACCACCAGTACGTCCCCGTACTTATCGACGGTAAAGCCCGGCAGGAAATCCGCCTCTCCGAAGACCACGCGGCAGCACGAGGTGTCCACGGTGTGTTTCCGGTACTCCCAGGCCGCGGCGAGCCGCCTGCGGAAGAATTCCGTATCGATCTCCTCCTGCGGATCCCGGGTCAGCATCCGCACCCGGATCTTCGAATTGCGGTTGATAAAGCCGGTTCCCATCGGATATCCGTCGAAATCCCGCACGGACACAAGGCCGCCGTTCCCGTATGCGCCCCGCACCTCCGCGATCTCGTTATCAAAAATCCAGGCTCCTCCGCTTTTGAGGAGCCTGCCCTGTCCTTTTTTTAAAATAACTTCCGCTTCTGACTTCATAAATTCCTCATTCCGCCTGCATTTTTGAAAGCTTCACCGCTCCGATCAGATACAGCACCGGAAGGACCATGGTGAGCACGATCGAGACGACGACCCCGACGACGGTACCGGTGCGGATCATCGACGCGGTCTCCGCGTCGAGTCCCGGCACCTGCTGGGTGATCGTCAGCGACGTGATCAAGCTGTACACCGCAGACGCCGCTTTGCAGATCAGGACTCCCAGGCCTGCAAGAATACAGGGATACGCCTTCTCCGGACGGTTCCAGTACATGACGCCGAGAATTCCGGCGGCAAGCGACAGCACGCTGGTCAGATACCCGAGGATCGTGATGAAGACCGGTGTGGAGACGTTCTGCGCCCCCGCGGTCTCCGCCGAGGCCAGCAGCTGCGCGGCGAAAAGCTGCGCAGCGATCGAGACAAGAAGTCCCAGCACCGTAAAAATGATCGTGACAATACTGACGATCTGCAGCAGTTTGGATTCCCGTTTTTCCATGAAAAAAGCCCTCCTTATGACCGTCCTCTCCATCCTGCCGGAGGATGCGGAAGATTATTCTTTTCTCTGATATGTACTATAGCATATCCGGCCGGGGAATCCCATCGTTTCAGGAAACGTTAAGACTTCGCGCACGAAAAAACAGGGACTGCCCGCAGCGGTCCCGCGTCAGCGCCGGAGCGGAGGGCCGCCGGCATTTCTGACACAGCTCCAGGCCTCCGCGAGCTTTTCCAGGCTCCACGCCGCGTTGGCGGGAGACGTGGAGGGAAGACAGACGCTCTCCCGCCCGGTAAGAGGCGCGGTATAGCGCTCGTACAGCCTCCAGGCGGTCTTCCCGTTGGTATAGATCTGCCGGACCGGCGCCTCCGAAAGGATCGGTCCCAGATCGTTGGGGACGGCGTCCCGGATACTGGCGTCCGAGGATCCCGTGATCCGGCAGGACGCGATCACGTCCCACAGAGCGATCCTGTGTGCGAGCAGAAAGGCCCGTTTTTCAGGGACCGTCACCGGAAGAGGCGCTTCACAGACGGCAGACAGCACCTTCCAGAAGCGGTTCTGCGGGTGCCCGTAGAAAAACCCGCTCTCCCGGGACTTCACGGACGGAAAACTGCCGAGGATCAGGATCTCCGAGTTCCGGTCGTACACCGGAGGGATCGGATGCACGAGCTCCTCCGGTGCGGAACGTTCTCTTCCCATTCAGGAGCCCGAAGAGGAAGAGGAACTGGAAGAAGCAGCCTCCGCTTCTTCGCGGTCCCGGATCATATGCTGCAGCGTCACCAGGATCGCCGCCACGACCGGCTCGTACTGTGCCTGATAAATATCCATGCAGTACTTATCATGAAGGGAAAGGAATTTCTGGGAGATCACCGCCACGATCTGTTCCTTCTCATCGTACAGTTCGAAATTCAGGGCCATAATATTGCCCCGCAGCTGCCAGCCGAGCCCCTCGATATTGATGATGTCCTTCACAAGATGGAACAGCTCGTTCGAGAGCTCAAAGGACGGTCCCCCCTCCATGGTGACGAAATGACGCTGATGGAGCGTCAGAAGCTTCCGCTCCATGTGTGCCACATGGTTTCCGGAGGCGTCATAGAGATCGGTCTTGTCGTGAAGCGACGGAAATTTCGTCTCCGCGCGATAGACGACGTTCTCATAAGAGTCCGTGATCTCGATCCGGTGATGGACCGTCATCAGCTTCGTGCTCGTAAAGAGAGAGCGAACCGGTTCGCCGAAGCGCTCCACGTTGTTGACGTTCGCCGACTCGCCGGCCTCACGGAACCGGTGAAATTTGGAAAAAGTACCCATAATATGCTCCTTTCTTCTGCCTGCTCTGCTTCCGCCTGTCCGCCGGAAAGCAGCATTTTCCCTTTTGATCCCTGTTCTGACCGCGCTCTTTCGCTCCGTTCCGGCCGGGTCAGAAACCGAAAAAGGCGATGATCGCCTTGATCGCGGTCTCCATATGCTTCGGATTCTGGAACCGGTGATCGGCTCCCTCCACCGGAAGGAATTCGATGATCTTCTCGTCCGCAAAGCGTTCCGACACCGCAAAGGGAATGATCTCGTCCTTTGTGCCGTGAAGGATCAGGATATCCTCGCAGACCGGCAGAAAATCCATCGCGAACAGATCCGACTCCGCCAGTTCTGCAAGAAATGCCTGTCCGACGCGGATCTTCCGGTCGAAGCCCACCTCCGCCTCTTTGCCCTTCCTGAGGGCTTCCAGCTGTTCTTCGCTCATCAGTGTCCCGGTCATGCTCTCGTACATATTGACGGCCGGGCAGCGCAGAGCGGCCTTCCGGAACGGGTTTCCCCGCTCCGCCAGATACTTCAGCGTCAGAAATCCTCCGAAGCTCGTCGCGTAGCAGTACAGCTCCTCCGTACAGAAGGTCTCCCGTACATACTGCACCGCCAGTTCCATATAATGCAGGCAGTCCGCAAGGGCCAGCTTCTTCTTGACGTCGTTTCCGTGACAGGGCAGATCGAAGCAGAAGACCGCGATCCCCTTGTACCGCGTCAGCAGCCGCTCCGCGAACTTCCGCGCGGCGGCGTTGTCCTTGTGGCCGGCGAAGCCGTGTATATACAGCACTACCTTACGGATCTCCGTCTTTTTATCAAAATAGAGCTTGCAGCGGATATTCTGCCCGTCCCTGTTGATCTCCAGATATTTTTCCATACTCGCTCTCTCCTGCGCACCGGTCCGGATCCTGAAAATGCGGGAAACGCCTCCGGATGTGTTCACATATTCCTGCGGAAGAAGCGGCACTCCTCTTCATTGCACGCCTGCGCCTCCGGAAGCCGGATGTTGCAGTGGAAGACGTGCCCCAGCGGATTCTCCGCATCGCCGTAAAAGACAGACTCGCAGGGAACGCCCTTCTCCTGCAGCAGATCAGTCAGGGGCGGCGCCTGCTCCTTCAGGAAGTCCCCGTAGCTCGTCATCACCAGGGCCGGAGGAAACGCATCCGTGACATGCGCGAGCACCGTGACGGCCTCCAGCTCCTCTTTCGTGCCCCGCTTCGGAAGATAATCCTTCATCAGGGCAGCCGTGAGCTTTTCTCCCTTCGTTTCAATCCGATAGGCTCCGCAGTTGAGAGCGACCGCCCGGAACTTAAAACCTTCCGGCGGGCGGAACGCAAAGCGGGCCGCATAGGAGGGATTCGTGCAGATACAGGAATAAAGCGCCAGGATCTGCGCCCCCGCGGAGTCTCCGACGCCGAAGATATTGCCGGTGTCCAGCAGGTATTCGCCGGCGTGCCGCAGGATCCAGCGGATCACCAGGTTCGTGTCCGCCAGCGGCGCCGGGAACTTATGCTTTGGAGCCAGGCGGTAGGTAAAATTCACGACCGCAAAACCCTGCTGCGCAAGGCTCATGCAGTAGTACTGGTACCGCTCCTTGTCCCCGTAGACCCAGCCTCCTCCGTGCACGCTGACGATGACGGGAAGGCGCTTTCCTTCCTCCTTTGCCGGACGGTAGACATCCAGCATCTGCCAGCGCCGGTCCGTCCCATAGCAGATGTCATCGAACCGGCGGATATCCTCCGGCGTGGCAAGACCGGCGTCCCGCCTGTCATCTCCCCGCTGAAAGGTCTTTTGTACCAGAAAACTTATAACAGACATTCGCTCACCTCAAGATCTGCCGCAGAAGGCTGCTGATAACGCTCTTTTTCCGCATCCTGAAACAGATTACATCCATTTCAATGTAACACGGAACAGACCTGCCCGCAACCGGAAAGCTCGTCTGAAACATTTCCGAAAAGCAGGTAGGTCTATGCTGTTCTTCCAGATATAATATTCGTAAAAAGGGAATGGCCGTCAGGCCCCGAGATAGGATCTTATCTCATCCAGCTGCGCCAGGCAGTCGCGGTAGCCGAGCCAGTACAGATCCCCCAGTTTTTCCATATCCCGCTCCACTCTGGAGACCGTGACCGTCTCCGAAGGAGCAAGCCGCAGCAGCCTTCCTTCCGCATGAAGACGCTCGATCTCATCGCACTGATGATTATAGGCCCGGTTGCTGGCGGCGAGCTTTCCGGCGAACTCCGGATAATCACGGTAATACCGCAGCGCAGCCTTGACCGTCCGGTCCGGCTTTCGGAACCCCTTTTCCCGGGTGCGTATGACAAGGATCTTTTCATATCCGTTCTGCAGAGCCCACTGATAGGGGATCTTGCAGGCGCAGCCCCCGTCGAGGAACAGACCTTCCCCGATCGGCACCATCGGAGAGATAAAGGGCATGGTCGCAGAGGCCCGGACACCGGCAAAGATCTTCCCCGTTTTTCCCTTTTCAAAGCAGGTCGCTTTTCCCGTATTGCAGTTCGTTGCCACGGCCAGGAACCGCCGGCCGGTGCGGTAGAACCGTTCCGTATCCAGCGGTTCGATGATCCCGCGCTCTTCTGTCACGAAGCCCACGTCCAGGGGACTGTGACTGTTCAGCATGGCCCGGATCCCTACGTAACGGCTGTCATGGCGGTAGGTGAGATTGATCCTCGCCGAGCGGCCGATCTGCCCCGAAACGTAATTGATGCCGGCGAGAGCCCCTGCGGAAACACCGATCACACAGGAGAGATTCAGGTCATTTTTCATCATCGCATCCAGAAATCCCTGCGTATACAGTCCGCGAAAGGCCCCGCCCTCCAGGACAAGGCAGGCCTCCGTGACCGCTTCGGAAGCCCGGCCGTCCGGAATCCCGGCAAGACCGGAATAAACTTTTTTCATCCTTCCATCCTCTTTCGATGCGCATCAAATGCCAGACTGTGCGTCAATAATGATTCCCCTCCGCATAGTTCTGGTACAGCTGTTCCCTGTGCTCGTGCGCTTCCCAGATCCGCTCCGCTTCCGGGGCCCACGTCTCCGCGTAGGGCCTGCATTTTTCACAAAGCTCCTCTACGTCTTCGTGCGCTTCCAGATCGGTATTCTTTGCTCCGGCTTCCTGTACCATCTCTTTCAGATACTCCGGATTTTCCAGCATCGGGCAGGGACGCAGGTGATTGTGATTGAACGGCTGCCCCCGGTGGTAAGCCATGAACAGCGGGCTCTGAAGGATGTCCAGCACCGACGAATCGTGAATGTTGGCATTGGAATAGTGAATGAAGACACAGGGCTCCGCGTCGCCGGCCGAATTAATGTGGAAATAGTTCCTGCCTCCGGCGATACAGCCGCCCACATATTCCCCGTCATTCTGGAAATCCATCGGATAGAACGGGATATCGCAGGCTCCGCTCCGGATCTCGCGAATGCGGCTGATCATGTATTCCCTCTGCTCCACAGTCGGAAGCAGATCGACCGCAGCCTTCTTTCCGACCGGCATATAATGAAAATAGAAGCCGAAATGCGCGCCGTTCTCAGCGAGCATCCGAAGGAATTCATCACTGGTCACCGCTTCGATATTCTGTCTCGTGTAGCAGATCGACGTGCCGAACAGAATGCCGGCCTCCTTCATGAGCGACATCGCGCGGAGAACGGCGCTGTAATGTCCGGTCCCTCTCCGGCTGTCATTTGTGCTTTCCGTCCCCTCGATCGACAGCAGGAACAGCAGATTTCCGAGCCGTGCCGCCTCCGCGCAGAAGGCCCGGTCGATCAGCGTAGAATTCGTGTAGATCGCAAATTCCGCGTCCCTGTGCTTTTCTGCAAGGCGCAGAATATCCTTCTTCCGGACCAGAGGCTCGCCCCCCGTGAGCATATACAGATGGATCCCGAGCGCTTTCCCTTCCGTAACGATCTTATCCATATCTTCGAAGGACAGATCGTATTTGTCACCGTAAGTACCGGACCAGCAGCCCTGGCAGTGCATGTTGCAGGCACTGGTCGGATCAAACAGGATCAGCCACGGAATATTGCAGCCATAGATTTCCCGGTTCCTCCGGATCTCCTTTGTCCCCCGCAGAAATGCTTCATAGCCCAGATTCAGCATCAGGGTCTTTGCCACGTTCGGATCTGCGCTGTCCAGCATTTCATTGGCCATCTTCCACCATCTTCCATCGGGATCCCCAACGGCCTTGCGCGCCTTTTCGTACGCAGATCCCGGCAGCGTATCCTTCAGGAAGAATTCCGTAAGATCCACGATCCGCAGAAGGGCTTTGGCTCTCTCCCCCGCAGTTCTTCTGATGACATTTTCCGCCATCTTTCCCACTGCGGCGCGCTGGGCAGAATGTGACAGTTCCTTAAAACCTTTCTCCATAAATCATTGCCTTTCATTCTGAACAGAATTAGCCTTGACAAATATGATGATACAGTTGTATTATCATATCCAGATGGCGCAACTGTATCATCTTTTTCAGGCCACGTCAATTCTGCTCCGCGCAACTGTTACAGATAAGCTTTCAGCTGTAACGGCTCCGGCACACAGGAAGAAGATGTAAAAAATGGAAATAAACCGATCAGAAGCGGTCAGACGCCTGTCAAACAATGAGGCGAACCGGATCACCCGCGAGTCCATCTGTACGGCTCTGCTGGAGCTGATGAATACAAAGAGCTTCGACGCGATCTCGATTTCGGAGCTGGTGCGGCGCGCAGGCGTTTCAAGACAGTCTTTTTACAGGAATTACAGAGGAAAAGAAGAAGTGGTCATGGAGATCGAGGATACACTTCTGGAAGAACTGGAAGAATCCATGAGCGATCCGGCATATCAGAATGATCCGAAGCTCTGGCTGATCGAGTTCTTCTCCCGCATCCGGGCAAACGAAGCGCTCGTCACCCTGCTGCAGAAGGCCGATCTCGTGCACGCCCTGTTTGCCAGAATCCCCTTCCTTGTCGAGGATCGTATGAACCTTCATACACCGCGCCTTCACTACGATATCATCGGTAAGCTCGGTGCCCTGAAAGCGATCCTTCTGGAATGGTTCAATACAGGAATGAAAGAGAGCGAGGAAGAGATGGCAGACCTCTGCCTCACCTACATGCCGGAGCAGTCCCTGCAGCAATAGCGCCTGCAGCCAAAAAGCCGCAGGCGCCGCCGCTGTCCCCCGCTCCCGGAGGATCAGATCTTCTCATTGATAAAATACGCCCGGATCTCTCCTTCCGTGATCAGAACGGATTCCTGATGGAAGAATACGCACAGATCCTTCGCGATCTCTTCGATCAGGGCGCTGTCCACATCGATAAAGGAGATGACGAGCGAGGTCTCCTGGACATATTCGCCGTCCTCATGAATGTAGCCGCCCTCTTCCGTCACGAAAGAGAACGGCACATGATAATTTCTGCACACCTCCCGCAGGATACGCATATACTTTCCGGTGTCGAACTTCTGCGCGCGGCTCTCAGAATCATTCAGCCCCACATAGATCTTTGTTTCGGTCATT
>ONST01000137.1 GCA_900320575.1 uncultured Eubacteriales bacterium | reverse complement strand
GCCACGATGGCGTCCACCATGGTCACGTCCCGGGCCCCGGACTGGTAGGCGGCCTCCACCACGGCGCGCCGCTGCACCTCCGTGACCCCGCTGGGCACGCAGATGCTCATATAGGGCTTGCGGAAGGCCCGCCGCCCCAGCGCGCGCTGCAGAAAATACCGCAGCATCTTCTCTGTGACCGAATAATCCGAGATCGTTCCGTTCTTAAAAGGGCGCACGGCCACCACATTTCCCTGGGTGTGGTCGATCATCTGCCGGGCCTCTTCCCCGTAGGCGAGGATCCGGTCCGTCTCTTTGTCGTAGGCGACGATCGAGGGCTCGCTGATAATGACGCCCTTTCCCTTCGCGAACACGCGGATGTTCGAGGATCCCATATCGATCGCAATATCCGTAGATCTCATGCGCATCTCCTTTTCCGGTTCATTTCCTTCAGGCCTTCCGGAGGCTCTCCGCGATGTACTGCCCGGTGAAGGACTCCGCGCAGGCGGCGACCTCCTCCGGCGTTCCGTGCGCGACGACCGTTCCTCCGCGGTCTCCGCCCTCCGGCCCCATATCAATAATATAATCCGCGGTCTTGATCACATCAAGGTTATGTTCGATCACGACCAGGGTATTTCCCGCGTCGCGCAGCCGCTGCAGGATCAGGATCAGCTTGTGGACGTCCGCGAAATGCAGGCCCGTCGTGGGCTCGTCCAGGATGTAGATCGTCCGTCCCGTGGCCCGCTTCGACAGTTCCGCCGCCAGCTTGATGCGCTGGGCCTCGCCGCCGGACAGCTCCGTGGAGGGCTGGCCGAGGCGGATGTAGGAGAGCCCCACGTCGTAGAGGGTCTGGATCTTGCTGCGGATCCGCGGCACGTGCTCAAAAAATTCCAGAGCCTCCTCGACGGTCATATTCAGCACGTCGTAAATGCTCTTCCCCCGGTATTTCACCTCCAGGGTCTCCCGGTTGTAGCGCTTTCCGTGGCAGACCTCGCAGGGCACGTAGACGTCCGGCAGGAAGTGCATTTCGATCTTTAAAATGCCGTCGCCCTGGCAGGCCTCGCAGCGCCCGCCCTTCACGTTGAACGAAAAGCGCCCCTTTTTGTAGCCGCGGGTCTTCGCGTCCACGGTCCCCGCGAACAGGTCGCGGATCATGTCAAAGACCCCGGTGTAGGTCGCCGGATTGGAGCGGGGCGTCCGCCCGATCGGCGACTGGTCGATATTGATGACCTTGTCGAGCTGCTCCATTCCCAGGATCTCCCGGTGCTTTCCGGGGACCGTCAGCGCGCGGTTGAGGTCTCTGGCCAGGCGCCGGTACAGCACCTGGTTGACGAGGGAGCTCTTGCCCGACCCGGACACGCCGGTGACACAGGTGAACACCCCCAGCGGGATGTCGACGTCGACGTTTCTTAAGTTATTGACCTCAGCCCCGCGCACGCCCAGCCAGCCGGAGGGCTTCGTGCGGACCTCCGGGACCGGGATCTTCTCCTTCCCGCTTAAGTAGCGGCCGGTGACAGATTCCGGGATCTGCATGATCTCCTCCGCGGTGCCGATGCCCACCAGCTTTCCGCCGTGCTCGCCGGCCCCGGGGCCGATGTCCACGACGCAGTCCGCCGCGCGGATGGTCTCCTCGTCGTGCTCCACCACGATCAGGGAGTTGCCGAGATCCCGCAGCTGCCGGAGGGTCGCAAGGAGCTTGCCGTTGTCCCGCTGGTGAAGGCCGATGCTCGGCTCGTCCAGAATGTACGCGACGCCGACGAGTCCGGAGCCGATCTGCGTCGCCAGGCGGATCCGCTGGGCCTCTCCGCCCGAAAGGGTCCCGGTCGCGCGGGACAGCGTCAGATACTCGAGGCCCACGTCGGCCAGGAAACGGACGCGGGCGCGGATCTCCGTGAGGATCCGGGCTCCGATGAGCGATTCCTGCTCGGTCAGGCGCAGTTCCTCCAGCCACCGCAGCAGGAGCTTCACCGAGCGCTCCGTCAGTTCGATGATATTCTGCTCTCCCACGGTCACGGCCAGCGAGGATCTCTTGAGCCTTTTGCCGCCGCACTCCGGGCAGGGCGTGATCTGCATGAACTTCTCGTATTCCTGCCGGCTCGACTCCGAGTAGGTCTCCCGGTAGCGCCGGCGGACATTTTCCACGAGGCCCTCGAAGGTGACGTTGTAGTCGCCGACGCCCCGCTGCCCCTTATAGTGTACGATCACCTCGCGGCTCCCGGTCCCGAAGAGCAGCATGTCGCGGATCTCCTTCGGATATTCCCGGAACGGCGTGTTCAGATCGAACTGATACTCCTTCGCGAGCGCGGTCAGGAGCGCGTAGGTAAAACTCTTGGGATCCGTCGCAGACTGCCAGCCGGTCACCGCGAGCGCGCCGTCAAGGATCGAGCGGGAAGTATCGGGGATCATCAGCTCCCAGTCGAACTCCATGCGCTCTCCCAGGCCCGTGCAGACCGGGCAGGCGCCGAAGGGGTTGTTGAAGGAAAAGCTCCGGGGCTCGATCTCCTCAATGCTGATCCCGCAGTCCGGGCAGGCGAAGCTGGAGCTCAAAGTAAGAGCGGTGCCGTCCATCCGGTCCACCACCAGAAGCCCTCCCGTGAGGGCCAGCACGGTCTCGATCGAATCTGCGAGACGCTTTTCGATGCCCGGCTTTACCACCAGACGGTCCACCACGATCTCAATGTTGTGCTTGATATTCTTATCGAGGACGATCTCCTCCGAGAGATCGTAAAGGTTCCCATCGGCCATCACCCGCACGTAGCCGCTCTTCCTGGCCTGCTCGAGGACCTTTTCGTGGCGGCCCTTCCGCCCGCGCACCACCGGCGCCAGAAGCTGAATCCGGCTCTTTTCCGGAAGCGCGAGGATCTGGTCCACCATCTGGTCCACGGTCTGCCTGCGGATCTCCCGCCCGCAGTTCGGGCAGTGGGGAATGCCGATCCGCGCGTACAGCAGGCGCAGATAGTCGTAGATCTCCGTCACCGTGCCCACCGTGGACCGCGGGTTGCGGTTGGTGGTCTTCTGGTCGATGGAGATCGCCGGCGGCAGGCCCTCGATGCTCTCCACGTCCGGCTTTTCCATCTGTCCCAGGAACTGCCTCGCGTAGGAGGAGAGGGATTCCATATACCGTCTCTGCCCCTCGGCGTAGATCGTGTCAAATGCAAGAGAGCTCTTTCCGGAGCCCGACAGGCCCGTAAAGACCACCAGTTCCCCGCGCGGAATGTCCACCGAAAGATTCTTCAGATTGTTCGCATTGGCTCCGCGGATGCGGATAAAATTCTTTTTCTGATCCATCTTATGATTCACTCGCCAAAAACAGATTCACGGACCGCTCCGCGCGCCGCGCTCCCGCGGTCCTTCCTTTCGTGTCAGAGCACAAGTATATCACAGGAGCGGGAGTAGAACAAGTGTTCGGTCATGCATCGAGCAGGAATTCCGCCATTACGGTGTTGCTGATGTCCACGCCGCGCTCCGTCAGGGACCAGCGGCCGTCCTCCTCCGCAAGAAGCCCCTTTCGGCGGAGCTTCTCCGCGGTCTCCCCGTAGATGCTTTCGAAGGGAATCCCGAAGGCGGAGGCAAAGTCCGCTTCGCGGATCCCCTCTGTCTTCCGCAGACCCAGAAACGCGAATTCCTCCATGCGCGCCCGGAGCGGAAGGACTTCCGTTTCCCGCATGAGCGCGCCGGGGTTCCCGCTGTTCTTCAGATAAAAATCGAGATCCGGCGTATTCTTCCAGCGGGTCTCCTTCCGGAGGGAGGCCGCGCCGGTCCCGAATCCCAGATAGCTCTTCCGTTCCCAGTAGCGCAGATTGTGGCGGCAGGCGAAGCCCTCCCGCGCGTAATTGGAGATCTCATAGGAAGCATAGCCCGCCTCCGCGAGCGCGCACCGGGTATCCCAGTACATCGCCCGCTCGGCCTCCTCGCCGGGGAGCGCGAGCCGCCCCTCATCCGCGAGCGTAAAAAACGGCGTCCCCTCCTCTACGATGAGGCTGTAGACGCTCAGATGCTCCGGCGCGTGTGCGAGCGCCTCCGCAAGAGTCGTCTTAAGCGTCTCTTCTGTCTGGCCGGGGATCCCGGTCATCAGATCGAGACTGAGATTCGTTACGCCCGCCTCCCGGAGAAGGGAGATGCCGCGCACGGCTTCCCGCGCGGTGTGGATCCGCCCGAGCGTCTTCAGTTCCCCGTCGTGAAAGGACTGGACGCCCATACTCACGCGGTTCACGTACGTCCGGATAAAGGACAGGAGATCCCCGTCCAGCGTCCCCGGATTCACCTCCATCGTGATCTCCGCGTCCGCCTTCAGCCGGAAGGCGGATCCCAGCGCGTCCATCACCGCGGCCAGGTCCCCTGCTTCCATATAAGAAGGCGTTCCGCCGCCCAGAAAGACCGTGGAAACTTCCGCGTCCGCAGCCGTTTCCGCCTGCGCGCGGATCTCCCGGGCGAGGGCCTCCGCGTAGGCATGGCGCACGGACCCGTCCGCCGGGGCGGACAGGAAGTCACAGTAGCGGCACTTCCGCACGCAGAACGGGAAATGCAGGTAGATTCCCAGATCTTCCTCCATTTCCTACTCCTCGTCCAGCTTGAGCACGTTGAGGAAGGCGTCCTTGGGGATCTCCACGTTCCCGATCTCCCGCATCTTCTTCTTGCCTTCCTTCTGCTTCTCCAGCAGCTTCCGCTTCCGGGAAATATCGCCTCCGTAGCACTTCGCGAGCACGTCCTTGCGCAGCTGGCGCACCGTCTCGCGGGCAATGATCTTGGATCCCACCGCCGCCTGGATCGGGATGTCGAAGAGCTGCCGCGGGATCTCCTTTTTGAGCTTCTCGCACATCTTCGAGCCCCGCTCGTAGGCGCTCGGGCCGTAGACGATGAAGGAGAGCGCATCTACCGGCGTGTGGTTCACGAGGATGTCCAGCTTCACCAGCTCGCTCCGCTCGTAGCCGCAGAGCTCGTAGTCGAAGGACGCGTAGCCACGGGAGCGGCTCTTCAGAGCGTCGAAGAAATCGTAGATGATCTCGTTGAGCGGCAGCCGGTATTTGAGCACCGCGCGGTTGGATTCCATGTATTCCGTGCTCTCGTAGACGCCCCGCCGCTCCTGGCAGAGGGTCATGATGGAGCCGATGTATTCCTTGGTGAGCATGATCTCCGCCTCCACCATCGGCTCCTCCATGTAATCGATCTCGGAGGGATCCGGCAGATTGGAGGGATTCGTCAGTTCGATCATCTCCCCGTTGGTCTTGTGTACCTTGTAAATGACGCTTGGCGCGGTGGTCACGAGATCCAGGTCGTACTCCCGCTCCAGACGCTGGGTGATGACGTCCAGGTGCAGAAGGCCCAGGAAGCCGCAGCGGAAGCCGAAGCCCAGGGCCTGGGAGGTCTCGGGCTCGTACTGCAGGGCCGCGTCGTTGAGCTGGAGCTTCTCGAGCGCGTCCCGAAGATCCGGGTAGCGCGGGGTCTCCGCGGGATAAATGCCGCAGTAGACCATGGGCTGGGGCTCCTTGTAGCCCGGAAGCGCCTCACTGCAGGGGCGGTCCGCCTCGGTCACGGTATCGCCGACGCGGCTCTCTTTAAGCTCCTTGATGCTGGCGGTGAGATACCCCACCTCGCCGGCAGAGAGCTGATCGCAGGGGATCATACGGCCGGCGCCGAAGACGCCGACTTCCACGACTTCGAATTCCGCGCCGGTCTGCATCATGCGGATCTTCGTGCCCCGGCGGACCGTGCCGTCCATCACGCGCATGAAGACGATGACCCCGCGGTAGGAGTCGTAGGTGGAGTCGAAAATAAGGGCCTTGAGCGGCGCCTCCGGATCCCCGTCCGGAGCGGGAAGGTCGCGGACGATCGCTTCCAGCACATCGTGCACATTGAGGCCGGTCTTCGCGGAAATGCGCGGCGCCTCCATGGCCTCGATGCCGATCACGTCCTCGATCTCCTGCGCCACCTCGTCTGGCTGGGCGCTGGGCAGATCGATCTTATTGATCACGGAGACGATCTCCAGGTCGTGGTCGAGAGCCAGGTAGACATTGCCCAGCGTCTGGGCCTCCACGCCCTGGGTGGCGTCCACCACCAGCACGGCGCCGTCGCAGGCCGCAAGGCTCCGGGAGACCTCGTAGTTGAAGTCCACGTGGCCGGGCGTGTCGATCAGGTTGAAGATATACTCCTCCCCGTCGTCCGCGCGGTAGACCGTGCGCACGGTCTGGGCCTTGATAGTAATGCCTCTCTCGCGCTCGAGCTCCATATTGTCGAGGACCTGATCCTGCATTTCCCGCTGGGTCAGAAGGCCCGTCATCTCGATGATGCGGTCCGCCAGCGTGGATTTGCCGTGGTCGATATGCGCAATAATGCAGAAGTTTCGGATTTTGCTCTGGTCCATATGTCCCTCCGTCTTTCAAATAACAGGCAACTACTGATTGTACTATGAATCCGCCGTTTTCGCAACGGCGCGCTTTCCCCGCGGGGGAACATTTTTTTGACGGACTGCCGGGATCCGGGGCGGAAAATTCCTTATTTTTCCCGCTTTTTCCGCTTGACAGCCCGGAACTTTTCTCCTATTATAATTGAGTGTGTTCTGTCCATGCCGCAAATTCGTGTCTCTATGGCTAAAGACGGAGCCTTTATTCGGAAGATACGTTTGAATTTGTACGGAGGAAACAGTTTTGGCAAACATTAAATCTGCTAAGAAGAGAATTCTGGTAAATGCAAAGAAAGCGGCGCGGAACAAGGCTGCGAAGTCTGCAGTGAAGACACAGATCAAGAAGGTGAACGCCGCCATCGAGGCCGGCGACAAGGCTGCCGCCGCGCAGGAGCTCTCCAATCTCCAGGGCGTGATGGGCAGAGCGACTGCCAAGGGCATCTACAAGAAGAACACCAACGCGAGAAAGATCTCCCGTATGGCGAAGGCCGTCGAGAAGATCGGCTGATCCGAAACGTGAAGCGCCGTCCCGATGAGGGGCGGCGTTTTTTGTGCGATAAAGCCGGAGAGCGGCCGCCGTGCCGGCGCGGGCGCACATTCGACGGCCGGAACCGGCTCCGCTTCACTCCCGCGGGCCTTCGCTTAAGAGAGCCAGCAGGCTCTCGACCAGGACTTTCGAGCTGATTCTTCCCTGCTTGAAATCCTGTTCTCCCTGCGCGAGCAGCGCAAGGACCGCTTCGAGCTGCTCCTCCGAATAGCGGCGGGCCACCGGCAGCGTCTTCTGCACCGCGTAGGGGTGCATCGAGAGGGCCGAGGCCATCTCCCGCGGCGTGCGGCCGCTCTTCTGCGCAGAGATCAGGTTAAGAAGCCGCAGATACTCCCGCTGCATGAGGACAAGCACCGCTTCCGGCTGCACCCTGAGCGCCATCAGGTCCGCATAGAGGGCGAGGGCCCGCTCCCGCCGCTTCTCCGTGACGGCCCGGATCATCTCGAACACCCGGTCCTCGGTCCGAACGGTGACCACGGCGTCGATATCGGCCCGTTCCACGGTCTCCCGCCCCGCGCAGTAGTGGATCAGCTTGTCGGTCTCCCGGCGGAGCGTCCCCATATCACTTCCCGCCATCTGCAGAAAATAGAGCATATCCGACTGCCGGATCCGAAGGCCGGCGTCTCCCAGCATGCGGGCGATCCATATCGCCAGCGTCTTCTCGTCCTGCTGTGAGAATTCCACAGCCCGGCCCGCCTTCACCGCCGCCTTGTAGGTGCGGCGCTTCTTATCCACTTTTTCTTCGCTGAACACCAGATACAGGTAGTCCGGGACCGCCTCCAGATAATCCGCCAGCTCGTCGGACTGCATCTGGAAGAGGCCCGAGCGGTTCACGAGGATCAGCCGCCGCTCCGCAAAAAACGGCAGGGTCTCGGCCTGATCGATCAGTTCCTCCACACGGAAGCGGTCCTCGTCGTAGACCGTCCGGTTGATCGCGTCCTCCTTCGGCACGATGGCGTCGCAGAGCCGGTCCCGGAACTGCTGGCGCAGATCCCCCTCCTCGCCGTACAGAAGATAGACGTGGGAGAAATTCCCGCTCCGGATATCCTCCTGCAGCTGTTTCATGGTAAAGCCTCCGTTTCTTCGCGTCTCCTTGCGCGAAGCTTTCCGTCATTGTACCATATTTCCCCGCTTTGGAAAAGGAACACGTACTCCGCCCCTTAGGAAAAGCGGAACGCGCCTCTCTTCAAAATGCAGCCGCCTCCCGGAAGCATTTCAGGAAATACCGCTCCCCGTCAGACCGGATCAGCACCGCCCCGTCCCGGTCGGTCCGGAATACGGCGCAGCCGTGGGACGCAAGGCGGGCGAGCAGTTCCGGATGGGGATGCCCGTAGCTGTTCTCCGCCCCTGCGGAAATGACCGCAATCTCCGGACGGGCGGCTTCAAGAAACGCGTCCGGCGTGGAGTATTTCGATCCGTGGTGGGCGGCCTTGAGGACCTCCCAGTCCGTATGCTCCCGGCGCAGCTGCTCCGTCACCGCCTCCTCTCCCGCCCCGCAGACGTCCCCGGTCAGCAGCAGGTCAAAGGAGCCGTAGTGCACGCCGAGCACGACGCACTGGGCATTTTCGTCCACGGGGATCTCCTCGAGGGCGGGATCCGGACCCAGCACCTCCAGGCGGACCGCTCCGTTTTCCAGAAGATCGCCGGCGGAAACACGCAGGACTTCGGCGCCTGCGGCCTCAGCCAGCTCCGCCATCTGCCGGTACACATCCCCTTCCTCCTTAAGCGTCGGAAAGCAGACCCGGCGGATCCGGACCGGCGTCCGCCGTTCGGCGATCCGCGTCAGGATCTCCCGGGCCCCGCTGATGTGGTCGGAGTCCATGTGCGTCAGGACGAGGGTATCGATCTTCGAGATCCCCTCCGAGAGCAGGAACGGCTCGATCCTCGCGGAACCGGCGGCGGGATCGCTGGAGGAACCGGCATCCACCATCACGGCCGCCCCGCCCGGAAGCGTCAGGACGCAGCAGTCCCCCTGGCCCACGTCAAGCTGGGCATAAGAAAGTTCCGCGGAGGGCAGGCGCAGGACGAGGACCAGAAGCAGCAGCGGAAGGAGCGGCAGGAGCAGAAGCTTTCCCGCCCGGTTCCGCCGGCGCGCGAACAGGAAAGACCAGCCCGCAAGCAGAGCCAGATAGAGCGCCGTCCGGAGAAGGGAAGGTCTCCCGGATACGAGCATTGCCCCGGGAAGGGTGCGCGTGACCGTCAGCACGGCCTCGGCTCCCCGGAGCAGATACGCCGCGGGATACGCCGCGAAAGGAGCAAGACCGGGGATCAGTGCAAGGCCGAGCCCTGCGAGCGCGAGCAGAAGGATCACCGGCAGCAGCGGGATCAGGAGCAGATTAAGAAGGACGCTGTACGGGGAAAAGCAGTAGGAGGTGAGAAGCTGCAGCGGCAGCAGACCTAGAAAGAGCAGCAGGGCCGAGGTCCCTCTCCCCCGCCCTTCGAGGAGCGTACACAGGAACACCGCTCCGAAAGAGAGCAGAAAGCCGCTGTAGAACAGATTCCAGGGATTTTCCAGTAAAATAAGAAGGGCGGCCGCCGCCAGGGCCGTCAGCGGATCGTAGGTGCGCCCCGTTTCCCGGGCCAAAAGCCGCAGCAGGAACATCACGAGGGCCCGCAGCGTGGCGGCCGCCAGCCCGGTCATCAGCGAATAAGCGGCCAGGATCACGGCGGAAAGAAGCGCGGAGAGCCGCCGCGGAAGACGAAGGATCTGCAGAAGGGCGAGAACGGCGGAGGCCAGGGCGCTGATGTGGAGGCCGGAAATGCACAGCAGATGCGCGACCGAACCGGCCTGCCAGAGTTCGCGGGTCTCCTCATTGAGCTCTGTCCGGTCCCCGGTCAGCATCGCGGTAAGGATCCCGCTGACGTCCTCCGGATAGACCGCGCGGATCCGGGCGGCGAACCGCTCCCGGGCCCGGATCAGCGCCTCCGCAAAGACCGCGGGATCCCCGCTTTCGGAGAGGATCTCGGGATCCCGGATCTCGAAGCAGATCCCCCGGACGCGGTAATAAAGGGAGCGGTCGAACTGCCCCGGATTGCCCGGGGATGCGATCTCCTCCGGAAATCCGCGCACGCAAAGAAGACGGCCCGCGCAGATGTGCCGGTCTTCGTTTATTCGGATCATGACATTTCCAAGGGAACAGTTCTCCGAACGGAGGGAAAAGGACGCATCCTCCAGGATGCAGAGCGTGTAATTGCGGACGGACCTGCAGCTCTTTACGCGCCCGGTCACCGCAGTATCATGCGGATCGCGGAAGTAAGCGGCGGCCTTCCGCACGTCTTCCGGCACCGGAAGCAGCGGAAGGGCCAGCGCGCGCAGCAGCAGAATGATGAGGATCACGCCCAGGCAGAGAAGAACGAGCGGTCTTCGTCTCAAGAAGCTTCCTCCACGAGCGAGAGATCCGCGTAGATCGGCACCGACAGATCCACGGCGCCGCGGTAGATGAGGCTGGTCTCGCCCTCCACGGAGATCTGCACCTCCGTGACGCCGCAGTCCTCCACCAGGGAATTGACGATGGAGTAGACCGTCACCCGCCCGTCCACGCCGGGCATCTCGCTCAGAAACGCGCTGTCAAGGTTGACATAACAGATCCCTCCGGAGCTGGATACGCTGAGGATGTGCGTCGCGGCAGGGACCGCGGCGTAGTTATTTTCCACCTTCGGGCCCGCGATCAGCCGCTCCGTCACCGCCCACTCCAGGGGCTTGTTGCTGCTGTAGTAGATCGAACGGGATTCCCGCCGCAGCGCGGTCCCGTCTTTGTTCGCAAAATAGAGATTGATGGCGGCGTGCTGGTAGGCGTTGATCTGCCGGCCCGCATTTTCCACGAAGGAATCCGCGGTCATCCGCCCGATCGGCTCTCCGGAGCGGGCCGCAAGCGGCACGCCTTCCACGGTAAAAGCCACGTCCCCAACGTCCGGAAGCTGCACCAGCGTCCGCACGACCGCGGCGCGGGTCAGGACCTCCTCCGTCGCGGTCAGGTTCCGGTAGGAAGCCGAAAAATCCAGCGTCAGATGCCCGTCCTCAAGATTCCGCGTGCGCAGCTGCACCCGGTCCGAAAAGACACTTTTGTATTCCGCCTTGTCCGGGATCTCCTGCATTCTTGCCAGGACCTGCTCGATCTGCCCTGCGGCAAAAAGCTCCGCTTCCGCGCTCTCCGCCGTGAGGGAATCCTCCTCGGCAGTCAGGTAATACACCCGGGCTTCCGAATTCTGCGCAGAAGGATACGCCCCCCTCTGTCCGCAGCCGGTCAGAAGGAGGAGGATCAGCGCAAGCACAAGTCCGTTCTGTCTCCGCTTCATGCTCTCTCCTTATACAACATACGTATATCTGCAGTCATACATGCATGGATCAACCGTGCGCTTCCGCTCACCGTTTATTCATACTTCAGCGGGATCCGCACCTGGAAGAGCGTTCCCTCCTTCTCCTTCGAGCTGACACGGATCACCCCGTGGTGCAGAGCGATCGTCTGCCGCACGATGGCAAGGCCGAGTCCAGTGCCCTCGATCTCCGTGGAGTGCGACTTGTCCACCCGGTAGAACCGCTCAAAAATATGCTCGATCTGGGATTCGGGGATCCCGATGCCGCAGTCCTCCACGTCAACATAGAAGTACTTGCGGTCACTGGTCAGGGAGACCCGCACCCAGCCCTCTTCGATATTGTACTTGATGCCGTTCTCGATCAGGTTCGTGAAGGCCAGCGCCAGCTTGGTGGCGTCCACCTCCGCCATCACGGCGTCCTCCTTCTCCAGCATCAGCTCGATGCTGCGCTTCGCGGCGATGGGCCGCAGCCGGCGGAAGATGTCCTCCAGCAGTTCGCCGATCTCGGTCTTCTCCACATGCATGTTCCCGGCCTTCTTATCGAGCCGCACCATGGACAGCAGATCCGTAATAATACTGTTCTCGCGGTCGATCTCGCTGGTGATGTCCTGCATGAAGTCCCGGTAGATCTCGACGGGGACATTTTCCATGCTGTTCAGGGAATCGGCCAGTACCTTCATCGAGGTCAGCGGCGTCTTCAGTTCGTGGGATACGTTGGAGACGAACTCCTGGCGGGAATTGTCCATCGCGGAGACCCGCGCGAGCATCTGGTTGAAGGCGTCGGTGATCTGCTGGGTCTCGGTGTAGTCCGGGACGGAGATCGCCTCGGACTCCATGCCGTCCGTCACGTCCTCGATCGCCCGCGTCACCCTGAGAAAGGGCTTCACCAGAAAGCCGGCCAGGAAATACCCGCCGATCAGCACCAGCAGGCTCACAGCTGCGATCACGGTGACGCCGCGGTTCTCCAGCAGGCGGACGCCCTGGACGATCTCGTTGGTGGAGACCGACGCCAGCAGCACGCCGTCGGCATGGTCCGCGCCCTTCTCCGTGATGGGAAGGGTGATCTCAATATAGGCATTCCGGCTGTCATAAAGGGTCTCGCCGCGCATATCACGGAAACAGGTGATGACCTCGCGGGTCACGGAGGTCCTGCCTGTGTCGAGATCGAAGGTATCATGGACGACGCGGAAGTCCGAATCCACGATGAGGATCCGGCCGCTGTAGATGTTGGAGAGCAGATTCAGCTGACTGTTGATGACCTCCGAACCGGGGTTCGAAAAGTACTGCTCCGCCACTAAAGAATTGCACAGTATCTCGCACTGGTTCCTCACGTTCACCATACGCAGGGAAACAGCGCGCTCTTCATAGCTCCGCACCACCAGATAGGCCGTGATCATGCTCGGCACGATACCGATCAGGATGAGGATCAGCATGATCCGGAACCGGAGGCTGCGGATAAATGTAAATCTTCTCTTCGGATTATCCCTGGAAATAATAGCCCACTCCCCACTTCGTATGCACGTACTTCGGATCGCTGGGGTTCTCCTCGATCTTCTCGCGCAGCCGGCGGATATGGACGTCCACGGTGCGCACATCGCCCGGATACTCGTAGCCCCAGACGATGTTCAGGAGATTCTCCCGGCTGTAGACCTTGTTAGGATTGAAAATAAGAAGCTCCAGCACGTCGAACTCCTTGGCGGTCAGGTTGATCTCCTTCTCGCCCACGAAGACCCGGCGGCTCTCGCAGTCCATGCGAAGTCCCGCGATCTCCACGGATTTCGGCTGTTCCTTCTCGGGGACCGAGCGGGACGCGCGGCGGAGGATCGCCTTGATCCGCGCCTTGACCTCGAGGATATTGAAGGGCTTCGTAATATAGTCGTCCGCGCCGTACTCCAGGCCGAGGATCTTGTCCATATCCTCGCCCTTGGCGGTGAGCATGACGATGGGGACGTTGGAGAAGCCGCGGATCTGCTGGCAGACCTCGAGGCCCGAGAGCTTCGGCAGCATCAGATCGAGCAGAATGATATCATACTCGGTCTGCTTGGCCATCTCCAGCGCCTCCTCGCCGTCGTAGGCGCAGGCCACTTCCATGCCCTCCTGCTCCAGACTGAAGCGGATCCCCTTTACGATCAGCTTTTCATCGTCGACCACAAGTACTCTTTTCGGCATCTCTTCTCCGTTCCTCTCACACTGTGATCCTGTCCCTGAGCTTCAGGAACAGGGCTTTTTTGATCCCGGGGACCTTCATGATGTCCTCGATCTCCCCGAAGCGGCCGTTCTCCGTCCGCCACGCGATCACGGCCTCCGCCTTCGCCTCCCCGATCCCGGGAAGGCTCATGAGAAGGTCCCTGTCGGCCGTGTTCAGATTGACTTTTGCCTCCGCCCGCACCGCCGGCTCTCCGCCCTCCGCGGAAAGCGCCTCCGTCCGGGACGGAATGAGCACCTGCTCCCCGTCGGTGAGGAGAGACGCCTGGTTGACCGCCCCCGGATCCGCCTCCGGAAGCAGGCCTCCCGCGGCCTCCACCGCATGGAAGACCCGGGATCCCTCCGGCAGCAGATAGACGCCGGGAGAGACGACGGCGCCGCAGACATAGATGCAGAGCCAGTTCTCCTCCTCTTCCGCCTCCGCTCCCGGAGCGGGAACGCTCCCTGCCCCGGACGGGCGGTCCTCCGACGCCGTGAAGGAAAGCTCCCTCCCGGAACAGCCGCTCATAAAGATAATGAAAACCATGGCAAGAAGTGCCATGGATTTTCCGGTTTTCCACATACGTGCACCTCCGTCAGGACGAAATTCCCCCTGTCGGATGTGCACGGTTCTATTTTACAGGTTTTCCTCCGGCTTGACAAGAGCCTGCTCGGAAAATACCCCGCGCAGGATCTCCACCGCCTCGTCGGTATCCTCCTTCGTGATGATGAGAGGCGGCACGAAGCGCAGCACGTTATTGCCGGCGGAGATGATCAGAAGCCCTTTTTCCAGGGCCCTGTTCGCGACCGTTCCCACCGGGCAGGCGGCGGAGAGCTCCAGCCCACGGATGAGGCCCAGTCCGCGGTGCGCGGTGATCAGCTGCGGGAATTCCGCCATGAGGCCGTCCAGCTTTTCCGCAAGATACCCGCCGGCCGCCTCTGCCTTCGCCGCGATCTGCTGCTCCTCAAAGAGGTCGAAGACCTCCGACACCGCCGCGAGAACGAAGGGATTTCCGCCGTAGGTGGTCCCGTGATCGCCGGGCATCAGAGAAGCCTCCGCGAGCTTTTCATTGAGGACGAAAGCGCCCACCGGAACGCCGCAGCCCAGCGCCTTCGCGCAGGTCAGGATGTCCGGGACGATCCCGTAGTGCTCATAGGCCCACATCTTTCCGGTGCGGCCCATTCCGCACTGGATCTCGTCGAGGATGAGGACCAGGTCCTTCTCGTCGCACAGAGCGCGGACCTTCTTAAGGAACTCCGCCTCCGCCGGATAGATGCCGCCCTCGCCCTGCACCGTCTCGAGGATCACCGCACAGGTGCGCTCGCTCACGCAGGAGAGCACACTGTCAAAATCGTTGAATTCCGCGAATTTCACGCCGGCCATCAGCGGCAGGAACGGCTCCTGATAGTGGGCGTTGCCCGTCACGGACAGCGCGCCGACCGTGCGTCCGTGGAAGGAGCTGTTCATGGCGATGATCTCGTGATCGCCGCGGCCGTCCTTGAGCCAGGCGTACTTTTTGGCGGCCTTCACCGCCCCCTCGATGGCCTCCGCGCCGCTGTTGGTAAAGAAGGCCCGGGAAAGGCCCGAGGAGCGGACCAGCTTCTTCGAGGCTTCGGCAAGCGGCTCGTGGTAGTAGAGATTCGAGGTATGCAGGGTCTTCCGGATCTGGGCGATCAGCGCCTCGTCGTATCCCGGAAAATGATACCCCAGGGCGAACACCGCGATCCCGGCCATGAAATCGAGGTATTCCTTCCCGTCCGCGTCCCAGACGCGGACGCCCTCTCCCCGGTCGATCGCGATCGGGAAGCGGTTGTAGGTATGAAGGACGTTTTCTTCGGTCTGTCGGATGATCTCATTCTGCGTCATGGTTGTATCGGCTCCCTTCGTCCGGGATCATCGCGGTTCCGATTCCCCGGTTGGTGAAAAACTCCAGCAGCAGGCAGTGCTCGATCCTTCCGTCGAGGATGTGCACCCGGGATACCCCGTTCTCGATCGCGTGGATGCAGTTCTGCAGCTTCGGCAGCATGCCGCCGCCCGCATTTCCCTCGGAAATGAACTGCCGCGTCTCATCGATCGTCAGCTCCGAGATCAGGGTGGAGGGATCGAGCGGATCCCGGTAGACGCCCTCGATATCGGACAGGAAGACCAGCTTCTCGGCGCCGACCGCGCTGGCGATCGCGCAGGCCGCGTCGTCGGCGTTGACGTTGTAGGACTTGAAATCCTCCTCGCCGAGGCCGATCGGGCAGACCACCGGCACGAAATCCTGGTCGATCAGCGTGTCGATGAGGCCGGTGTCGATGCGGGTGACCTCACCCACGTATCCCAAATCTTCGCCGCTCGGAAGCGCGCGCTTCTTCACGCGCATCGTCCCGCCGTCCTTGCCGGAGATCCCGCAGGATTTTACGCCGTTCTCGTCCATGTACTGGACGAGGCCCTGATTGACCTTGCAGAGCACCATCTCCGCGATCTCCATGGTCTTCTCGTCCGTCACGCGCAGGCCGTTGATGAACTTCGGCGTCCCGCCGGACAGCTGCACCCAGCGGCTGATCTCCTTGCCGCCTCCGTGGACGATGATCGGCTTCATGCCGATGAGCTTCAGGAGCGCCACATCCGTGATCACACTCTTTTTCAGATGCGCGTCCTTCATCGCGGACCCGCCGTACTTGACGACGATCTTCTTTCCTGCAAATTCGCGGATATAGGGAAGCGCCTCGATGAGGACGTTCGCTTTCTCGATCCACATTTCCATATTGTTCATGTCACACCTCGATCAGGACCGGTAATCCGCGTTGATGGATACATATTCGTGCGTCAGATCGCAGCCCCAGGCGCTGGCGGAGGCCTCCCCCAGCTTCAGATCCGCCGTGCAGAGGATCTCGTCGCCGGAGAGGATCTCCGTCGCCTTCTCCTCGCTGTAGTCCGCGGCCACGCCGTTCCGGAGGATCTGGATCCGTCCGCCGCTGCTGGCGAGGAAGAGATCCACCTGTTCCGGAATGAACTTCGCCCCGGAATAGCCCATCGCGCAGAGGATCCGCCCCCAGTTGGCGTCGTGGCCGGCCACCGCGGCCTTCGTGAGCGTCGAGGAGACCACCGAGCGGGCGAGGATCTTCGCCTGCTCCTTCGTCTCCGCGTGGATGACCCGGCACTCAAAGAGGCAGGTAGCGCCCTCGCCGTCCTTGGCCATCATCTTTGCGAGACGGGTGCAGACCTCAAGGAGCCCCTCGCGGAACAGCTTCCAGTCCTCCGTGTCCTCCGCGATCTCCGCGTTGCCCGCCAGGCCGTTGGCCAGGAGCAGGCAGGTATCGTTCGTCGAGGTGTCGCCGTCCACGGAGACCATGTTGAAGGTGTCCGGGACCACCGAGGACAGAGCCGCCTGCAGGGCCTTCCGGGAAATGCAGGCGTCGGTCCCGATGAAGCAGAGCATCGTGCACATATTCGGATGGATCATGCCCGAGCCCTTGCAGCAGCCGCCGATGGTCACGAAGGTGCCGTCGGTGAGGCGCACCGTGGCGGCCGCCTCCTTGCTGACCGTATCGGTGGTCATGATGGCCTGCGCGGCCTGCGTGCCGGCGCCGATGCCGTCCTCCAGTTTCCCGGCGAGCATGCGCACGCCGCCTTTGATCTTATCGATCGGGATCTGCTGCCCGATCACGCCGGTCGAGGCCACCAGGACCGCCTCCGGCGCAAGTCCGAACACCTCCGCCGCCTCTTCCGCGGTCTGCCGGCAGTAGCCGAGGCCCTCCTCGCCGGTGCAGGCGTTCGCGACGCCGGAATTCACCACGATGACGGAGACCTCCGCCCCCTGTTCTGTGAGCGTCCGGTCCCAGATGACCGGAGCGGCCTTCACGACATTGGTGGTAAAGGTGCCCGCAGCTTTGCAGGGGACGCTGCTTTTGATCAGCGCCATATCCATCGATCCGTTCTTCTTGATGCCCGCGGCGCCGCCGGCCGCCGAAAAGCCCTGTACGGCAGTGATGCCTCCCTCAATGATTTCCATAATGACTCCTCCGAAAACAGATTGTATTCTTTACACCGACATCGGGACCGTGAGCAGTCCCTCCGTCTCCGGCAGGCCGAAGAGCAGGTTCATATTCTGCACGGCCTGGCCCGCTGCGCCCTTGCCGATATTGTCGATCGCGCCCATGACGATCACCCGGCCTGTGCGCCCGTCCACACAGAAGCCCACGTCCGCGTAGTTGCTGCCCCGGACGTAGCGGGTCTCGGCGACTCTCCCTTCCGGAAGCACACGCACGAAAGGCTCCTTTTCATAGGCTGCCTCATAGGCTGCCCGGATCTTCTCCGCTGTCGCGCCCGGCGCAAGATCCGCGTAGGCGGTCACGAGAATGCCCCGGTTCATCGGCACCAGATGCGGCGTGAACTGCACAAGGAGAGGTCTTCCGGCCGCGATCGAGAGCTGGTCCTCGATCTCCGGCGTGTGCCGGTGGACCGCCACGCCGTAGGCCTTGATGGTCTCGTTGACCTCGCAGTAGAGGTTGGGGATCTTCGCCCCTCTCCCGGCTCCGGTGGTCCCGGATTTCGCGTCGATGACGATCCGCTCCGGATCAATGAGGCCGGCATTTACGAGCGGATAGAGGCTCAGGATGCTGCAGGTCGGGTAGCAGCCCGGATTGGCGATGAGCCGCGCGCCCTTCACCGCCTCGCGGTTGAGCTCCGGCAGGCCGTACACCGCCTCCGGCAGAAATTCCGGCGTCGGATGATGGATGCCGTACCACTCCTCATAGCGTGCCGCGTCCTTAATGCGGAAATCCGCGGACAGGTCCACGACCTTCGCCTTCTGAAGAAGCCCTTCCGAGACTTTGCCCGCGCAGAAGCCCTGCGGGGTCGCCGTGAAAATGACGTCCGCCTTCTCCGCCAGCAGATCGAGATTGTCGTCGAGGCAGCGGTCTTCCACCAGCTCGAAGAAATTGCCGTACACTTCCGCGTAGGGCTTCTCAATGTAGCTGCGCGAGCCGTACCAGACGATCTCCGCGTCCGGATGATTCAGAAGGATCCGCACCAGCTCCGCTCCCGCGTACCCGGTGGATCCGATAATACCGACTTTTACCATAGTCTTCTCTCCTTCGCTTTCTGTATGCTTCATGCCTCCTCCCGCCGGTCCCGCGGTGCGGGAAGGCAGCTGCGATCTCCCGCTGAAGGACCGCCCGCATTTTTCTCCCGGCAGTCCTTTCTCCCATTCTAATCCAGCCCGCGCAAAAAGTAAAGACAGGGTTTTGTATTTTTATTCATTCAAAAATGCATATTTACGCGTCCGTTTCGAATTTTTTCGATTTCTGCTTGCATATTCCCTGCATATACTGTATAGTAAAGAGCTGTAAGCGGCCTGCGCCGCAATTCTGACATAATAATAAAGAAGAGGAAATGAACAATGGCGAAAGAAAAAGTAGTGCTTGCATACTCCGGCGGTCTGGACACCAGCGCCATGATCCCGTGGCTGATCGAGAATTTCGATTACGAAGTCATCTGCTGCTGTGTGGACTGCGGTCAGGGAAATGAACTGGACGGCCTCGAGGAGCGCGCGATGGCCTCCGGCGCTTCCAAATTATATATTGAAGACATCAACGACGATTTCGCCGAGAATTACATCATGCCCTGCGTGAAGGCCGGCGCCGTCTACGAGAACAGCTATCTGCTGGGCACCTCCATGGCCCGCCCCGCCATCGCGAAGCGCCTGGTGGAGATCGCCCGCAAGGAAGGCGCGACGGCCATCTGCCACGGCGCGACCGGCAAGGGCAATGACCAGATCCGCTTCGAGCTGGGCATCAAGGCTCTGGCCCCGGACATCCGCATCATCGCCCCCTGGCGCATGACCGATGTATGGAATATGCAGTCCCGCGAGGATGAGATCGCCTACTGCCGCGAGAAGGGCATCGATCTTCCCTTCGATCACGCCAGCAGCTACAGCCGTGACCGGAACCTCTGGCACATCAGCCACGAGGGCCTCGAGCTCGAGGATCCCGCGAACGCGCCGGACTACGATCATATGCTGGTCCTGGGCGTGACCCCGGAGAAGGCTCCCGACGCCTCCACCGAGATCACCCTGACCTTCGAGAAGGGCATCCCGACCTCCCTCAACGGGGAAAAAATGAAGGTCGCGGACATCATCCGCGCGCTCAACGCTCTCGGCGGCGCCAACGGCATCGGCATCGTGGACATCGTCGAGAACCGTGTGGTCGGCATGAAGAGCCGCGGCGTCTACGAGACCCCCGGCGGCACGATCCTCATGGCCGCCCATCAGCAGCTGGAGGAACTGATCCTCGACCGCGCCACCATGGAAGTCAAGAAGAACCTCGCCAACAAGCTGGCGCAGGTGGTCTACGAAGGAAAATGGTTCACCCCGCTGTGCAAAGCCATCAACGCCTTCGTGGACGCCACCCAGGAGACCGTCACCGGCGAAGTGAAGCTGCGCCTCTACAAGGGCAATATCATCAAGGCCGGCACCACCTCTCCCTACAGCCTCTACAGCGAATCCCTGGCGTCCTTCACGACCGGCGATCTCTACGATCACCACGACGCCTCCGGCTTCATCACCCTCTTCGGTCTTCCGGACCTGGTCCGCGCGAAGGTCATGCAGGGTCTCGAAAAGTAAAGAACACTCCCTCAAACAAAAGAACCGGCTTCGGCCGGTTCTTTTTGTACGGATGATCCGCTGTCCGCGGAAGCGCTTTCACCATCTCCCGCAGTTTCTGTCTTCTGAAGCTCCTTACCGCGTCGACAGGAACTCGTACTCCTTCAGTCCCTGCTCGTCCGCCGGATAGCGGGCGACGTAGCGGGCCGCCAGATCCCGGGCCTTCGACCAGTCCTTCAGGTGCTCGCAGGCCACGATCTCATTATACAGAAGGCCCTGGTCCGCGTCCTCATTTTCATAGTCGAGCCCTTCGCGGATATTTTTGAGCGCGCTCTTATAGTCCTGCTCCTCCATATCGCAGAGGGCGAGGCCGTTGTAGGCGAAGGGAGCCACCTCCTCGTCGCTTAAGTGCTCGCGGTAAACGGCTCTGGCATCGGGCACGTCGTCCATGGCCAGATACAGCCGTCCCAGCAGGAAAATGCACCGGGTATCCTGGCTGTCCGCGCGGATCCCGGCGATCAGCAGTTCCTTCGCGTCCTGATAATTCTGCAGATAATAATTCACCAGCGCCCGGTCGTAGTAATTCTGCTCCTCAAGATTCGCCAGTTCCAGCGCCTTCTCGAGGTAACGCGCGCCGTCGGCGCTCCTGCCGGTGCTCTCATAGACGCGGTAGATATTGACGAAAAGGTCATAATCCGAGGCGATCTCCGAGGCACGGTCAAAATCCGCCTTCGCCTCTTCCTCCTCGTCCATCACCAGGTGCAGGCGCCCGCGCAGGAACAGCACGTCCGCCTCCGCCCCGCGGGCGGTGAGATCGCTGTAGATCTGCATGGCCTTTTCGTACTGCCCGTTCCGGGTGCGGGCGAAAGCCAGATAGAGATTGACGTCGCGGACGAACTCCGCGCCGGCATTGTCCGCGTGAAGGAGGCTCTTCTCCAGAGAAATGCACGCGTCCGCGCTGTCCCCCTCAAAGAGCTGGCACAGCCCGGCCCCGCGGTAGGCCTCCGCCAGAAAGCGCTCCTCTTCAATGATCTCCTCAAAGATCTCCTGCGCGTCTTCGTACTCCCCTTCCTCGAGAAGCTCTGAAGCCTCTTTGAACCGCGCGCGGATCTCGCTCCCCGCGCAGCCCGTCAGAAGGAATACCAGCAGAAGGCAGGCGATTCCGATCTTTTTCACAGGTCCCTCCGGTGCTCGTGTTACAGAGCCAGGCCTTCCGCCTCGATGACGCGGATCACCCGGTCCACATGCTCCTCGCAGATGTCGTAGGTCTTCGCCTCCACCATCACGCGGATCTTCGGCTCCGTGCCGCTCTCGCGGACCAGGATGCGGCCGTCGTTCCCGAGGGCGTCCGCCGCCGCCTGCACTGCGGCCTGCACCTTCGGATTGGCCTGGGCCGCCGCCTTGTCCGCCACGCGGACGTTCTTGAGGATCTGCGGGTAGACCTTCATCTCCGAAGCCAGGACCGAAAGGGGCTGCTTCTTCTCGATCATGGTCTGCATGATCATGAGAGACGTCAGGATGCCGTCGCCGGTGGTGGCGTATTTGCTGAAAATGATGTGCCCGGACTGCTCTCCGCCGATGGCGTAGCCGTTCGTGAGCATATTTTCCGCCACGTACTTGTCGCCGACCGCGGTCTGCTGATACTTCATGCCCGCCGCGTCAAGCGCCTTGTAGAGGCCGAGGTTGGACATCACGGTCGTGACCACCATGTCGTCGTCCAGCTGGCCCATCTCCTTCAGATACTTGCCGCAGACGTACATGATATGATCGCCGGTCACCACATTGCCCTTGTCGTCGACCGCCAGGCAGCGGTCGGCGTCGCCGTCATAGGCGAAGCCCACGTCGAGACCGTTGTCATTGACGTAGTTCTGCATCACCTCGATGTGGGTGGAGCCGCAGTTGCTGTTGATGTTCATGCCGTTGGGTGCATTGTTCAGCACGTAGGTCTTCGCGCCCAGCGCGTCGAATACGCTTTTGGCGATCGAGGAGGCGCTGCCGTTCGAGCAGTCGAGGCCCACGCGGAGGCCCTTGAAGCTTCTGGTGGGAATCGCCATCAGATAGCCGATGTAGCGGTTCCTGCCGGCCGAGAAATCGATGGTGCGGCCGATCTTTTCGCGGTGGGCATAGGGGATCTCCGGGATCTTCCCGTCGATGTAGTCCTCGATCTTCTCCTCGATCTCCGGCTCGATCTTCTGGCCGTTGGCCCGCATGATCTTGATGCCGTTGTCGTAGAAGGGATTGTGGCTGGCGGAGATCATGATGCCGCAGTCGAAGTTCTCGGTGCGGACCACATAGGACACCGAAGGAGTCGTCGTCACATGCAGAAGATAGACGTCCGCGCCGGAAGCGGTGAGGCCTGCGGACAGCGCGTCCTCCAGCATATAGCTGCTGCGGCGGGTGTCCTTGCCGATAGCGATCTGTGCTCTTCCGTCTTCGCTGCGGGTCCCGTAATACCAGCCGAGATAGCGGCCCACCTTGAAGGCCTTCTCTGCCGTCAGATCCACATTTGCCTCTCCGCGGAAACCGTCTGTTCCAAAATATCTGCCCATTGTTTCTTGTACCTCCTGAAACCCTTTTAAAACAGCGGCGTTTTGTATACGCCTTTGGCAATGAGGCGGCGGATCGCCTCCTTCACTGCCTCTTTATCCTCCTGATAGGTGACGCCGAACCACACGTCCTCCGTCCGCAGCACGCTGACCTCGGCCTTCCCCTCCTGAAGCAGGCCGTCGATGATCGTCGGGAGCAGGTACTCCTTCGTCTTCTCCTCCGTGCCGAGCTCCGCGAGGAACTTCGGAAAGCCCTCTTCCAGGATCGGGAAAAAGCTCGGATGCAGGCCCCACATATTCATGGAGACCAGGCTCTCCCGGTCGAGCGGAAGGAGTCCGTCGTCGGACATCACGGCCGCGCCGCGTCCTCCGTCCGTGCTGATGATATTCTTGGTCTCGGTGATGCCGGTCAGCTCGCCTTTTTCGTCCACAGCGCAGACGCCGCGGGTCACGCCGCCGTTTTCCGAGAGCGTATTTCCAAGCACAAAGCCGGCCATGCTGATCCGCTCCGG
>ONST01000015.1 GCA_900320575.1 uncultured Eubacteriales bacterium | reverse complement strand
AGGAAGCTCTTCGGATAGCGGACCGCGTGGCTGTCCTCCTGGAGGACGGAGACGCAGAAGCCGTGGAAGGTGTTGATATAGCCGGTATCGTTGTCGCCGGTCAGCGCGTGGATCCGCTGCCGCATCTCATTGGCCGACTTGTTGGTAAACGTGACGCACAGAATATGCCCCGGCAGAATGCCGAGCTCGGTGACCAGAAAGGCGAAGCGGTGCGTCAGGGCCCGGGTCTTTCCGGAACCGGCCCCGGCGATCACCCGCACGAAGCCCTCCGTCGCGGTGACGGCGGCAGTCTGCGCCTCATTCAGGCCGGCAAGCAGGTCTTCCACAGCGCTCCTTTCCGCGGGCGGCACGCGCCCGCTTTTCCCGCAGCGGGAATCATGAAATACGCAGGCGCATCTTCCTTACGCGCCTGCGGAAAAAGTCTCATAAACAGAAGATAAGGACATCCGCTGGCAGTTCGGATGTCCTTACTTCTAAGGGAAGGAGTCTGCCCTTTCGGGCTGCATGAAAAAGAAAAAGGTAATTGCTTCAATCTCATCTGATAGTGATACTATATCGGATGAATATGTCCTGTTCGTGAACAAACTTCAAAGCATTTGTAAAGCTTTGTTCTTATTTCATTCAAAGATCCTTCCGCAAAAACGTCCGGTTCCTATCTCCAGATCTCGCGGTAGCTGCCGTTTCCGAGCTCTTTGGCCCGCAGATATACCGGTTTTGGGCTCCAGCCGTCCGCCAGCACGAAATACAGCTCCCGGCGCTTCTCGACGCCCGGCCGCATCTCCGCCCCGGTACAGACCACGTGGTGGTTGCCGTAGCGCGGATGGCGGTGCATCTGCAGATAGACGAGCTTTCCGGCCCGGAGCGAACGCAGCAGGTTTTTCTCCGAAAGCGCATGCAGGCGGCCGATCTTCACGTCGCGTCTTCCGAAGGCCCGGAAGACGGCGCGGATGAAGACGCCGGACATGAAATCCGAGGTCCCGCCGAACTTTTTGAGGATCTCCTTATTCCAGTAGAGGCCCTGGTGCCTCCCGATCTCCGCGGCGCGCAGGAACACCGCCGCCGGAACGAGCCTCGTGCCCCTGCCGCTGTAGCGGCGGTCGAAAGCCAGCAGCAGATTGGTGATGGCCGTAGGGCCGCAGTGGCGCACAAAGCCCCGGGAGAGATCCGCGAACTCGCCGGTCGTGCAGTAAGAGGCGTAGGGCTCCCAGTCGTCCGCGAGCACCTCCCGCGTCTCGCCGCTCCGCAGCGCCTCCTGCTTTTGGCGCGCTTCCTCTTCCGCCGCTTCCCGCCGCCAGGCCTCATGGGCCTGCCGCTTCAGGAAGGACAGAAGGCGGCTGTAATAGTACCGCAGCACCGGCTCCGTGCAGTTGAAGATCTCGTGCTTCGCTCTGGCGACCGGAACGACCTTCGCGTGCGCGCATTTTTCCGCGAACTCGTCCTGAGCGGCGTTGTCCACCAGCGTCTCCTCTCCCGCCTGGAAAATGAGCACCGGCACGCGCACCCGCCAGGCCTCCCGCATGAGGAGGTCGGTCATGCCCACCGCCATGCGGAACCAGCCCCTGGAGGCCGCGCTCGTGCGGTAGGCGGGATTGTCGAGCCGCTGCTGGAACTGATAGAGGTAGCGGGCCTCGGAGGTGCAGCAGCTGTCCGCGAAATCCGGGGTCTCGCTGAAGCCGGACGCGCCCGGCATCCGCTTCATGAGCGCCTTCCCGCCTCCGAAAACAGCGGCCAGAAAGTGGGCGTCCCGGGAATTCCGGTCGCCGTAGTTGAGCCGCAGCATCGGCGAGCTTAAGACCGCCGCTGCGAAATCCTCCGGATACATCTCGAGGTACCGGGCCCCTACGGCCCCGCCCATGGAGTGAGCGAAGAGCAGCTGCACCTGATCCGGGGCTTTTTTGCGGACCACCTCTTCCATAAAGAAATGAAGGTCCTTCACGTACTCCCGGAAGGTGCGGACGTAGACGGTCTCCGGATCGTCATTTTCCCGCTCGGACAGGCCGTAGCCCCGCTGCTCGAGGAAGAAGAAGGAAAAGCCCTCGCTCCAGAGATCGTAGAGGAGCTCGTGGTATTTTCCGAAAAATTCACAGAAGCCGTGCACCGCAACGACCGTCGCCCGGGACGGCTTCCGGACACAGTAATAGTACTGCAGCTCCATCCCGTCGTAGGTGATCAGCTTGCCGCTTTCGACGGTGTCCCGCAGCCAGACAGGCATCTCCGTCTCCATAAAGTTCTGATAATTTTTTTCATCAAATGGAATCATCTGTAAACTCCGGTCATTTTGTGCTATCATGAATGAAACGGGTCTGCCGGTATATTGTACCACAAAACCGCCACTGCGGAAACCATTTCCGAAGGCGCGCAGGACCCTTTCGAATCGGAGGACGGCCATGCCAAATATCTACGCCCACGAGCGCTTCGGGTGCGACGTGTACCGGGCCCTGCCGAAGGAGATCAAAGAGCTGCTCCGGAAGGAGCGGCGGATCTACCACATCGGCGTCCAGGGTCCGGACATTCTCTTCTATTATTATCCCCTCATTCCCAACGACGTCCGCAAGGACGGCGGCCGCATTCACGACGCGGCCGGACGGGACTTCTTCCTGCGGGCCGCGGAGGTCCTCGCCGAGCCGATCCCGCCCGCGGAAAATGAGGCCCACATCGGGGAGTGGAATCCGGAGGCCTTAAAGCGTGCGGAATTCGTCTACGCCTGCGGATGCCTGTGCCATTTCGTGCTGGATTCGCACTGCCACCCGACCGTCAATGAGTACCGGGATACGCTCCGGATCACCCACTCGCAGATCGAGGGCGAATTCGACCATTTCCTGCTGACGCTCGACGGAAAGGACCCCGTGCAGGCGGATCTCACCGCGAACTTCCGGCCGCACACCCGCGGAGACGTGGTGATCCCGCTCTTCTACAGCGCGGATCCCCCGCGGAAGGTCATCGCCTCGATGCGCATGACGGTCGGCGTCCAGAAGCTCCTCTACGCGCCCTCGGACAAAAAACGGCTGGCGCTCAAAGCGGGCCTTACGCTCTTTGGTCCGAAAGGGCCCTCGCTCAAGGGCCATATCGTCCCGAAAGAGCCGGATCCGCGCTGCGCGGAGGTGAACAGCCTCCTCACCGGCCGTTACGCGGAAGCCCTGCCGAAGGCCGTAGAGCTCATCAAAGCCCTCTACGCGGAATATCAGGCAGGCCTCTACGGGAGATTCACGGCAGATCCCCTCTTCGACCTCAATTTCGGAGGCGAGCTGCCGGAAGTCACCGCGCGGAAAAATGCGGAGCGGCTGGAAGCGCGGAAGCACCCGCTCCGGACGTATGCCGTGCCGGTCATGGAACGGCTCCGCCATAACAATCATCATACATCCCGGGAAGGAGACCCCTCATGAAAGAGAAATTCAAACTGACGTCCCTCGAACGGAAATGGGTCATGTACGACGTGGGCAATTCCGCCTTCACGCTCATGGTCTCCACGCTGATCCCGATCTATTTCAACATGCTGGCCTCAGAGACCGTCCTCGATTCGGTCACCTATCTGGCCTACTGGGGCTACGCGATCACCGTCTCCACGCTGATCGTGGTAGTCTTAGGCCCCGTTCTAGGCGCCATTTCCGATAAAAAGGGCCGCAAGAAGCCGATCTTCATCGCGGTGATCCTGCTCGGCGCGGCCGGATGTCTGTCCATGGGCTTTACAAAGGGCTGGAAGAGCTTCCTCATCGTCTTCGTGATCGCCCGGGTCTTCTACCAGATCTCCCTCATCATCTACGATTCCATGCTGGGAGACGTGACGACCGAGGACAGGCTCGACGAGGTCTCCTCCCAGGGCTACGCCTGGGGCTACATCGGGAGCGTCGTGCCCTTCATCATCTGCCTCGTGCTCTTCATTTTCTCGGGAAAACTGGGCATGACGCAGGCGCAGGCCCTGGCGGTCGCCTTCGTGATCACCGCCGTCTGGTGGGCCTCCGTCTCCGTCCCGCTCTTCCGCTCCTATGAACAGAAGAATTATGTAAATGAAAGAGAGTCCCACGAGAACCTGTTCGTCCAGCTCTGGGCCACCTTAAAAGATATGGCGAAGACTCCGCAGATCCTGCTCTTCGTCCTCGCCTTCTTCTTCTACATCGACGGCGTCTACACGATCATCGACATGTCGACGGCCTACGGCGCGGCCCTGGGGCTCGATTCCACCGGACTTCTGCTGGCGCTGCTGGTCACGCAGTTCGTGGCGTTCCCGTCCGTCCTCATCATCGGCCGCCTCTCCCGCACTATCGCGCCGGAGAAGCTGATCACGGTCTGCATCATCGCCTATTTCGGCATCGCGATGTTCGCGGTCTTCATGTCCGCCCAGATCCACTTCTGGATCCTCGCGGTGTGCGTTGGCATTTTCCAGGGCGGCATCCAGGCCCTGTCGCGCTCCTATTTTACGAAGATCATCCCCTCAGAGAAGTCCGGCGAGTATTTCGGCTTCCTCGATATCTGCGGCAAGGGCGCTTCCATCATGGGCACGCTGGTCATGAGCGCCCTCACCCAGATCACCGGAAAGCAGCAGATCGGCGTAGGCGCCATCGCCTGCTTCTTCATCGTGGGCCTCGTCCTCTTCCGGATGTCCGCCGCGAAGGCCGCCAAGAAACAGTGAGCAACATGGTTTCATTTTCCATATAAGCAAGGAGGTACCTATGCAGGCGTTTGAAATCCGCAAAGATCTCTACTGGACCGGCGTGCTTGATCCGAAGCTCCGCGTGTTTGACATCATCATGGAGACAAAGTACGGCACGTCCTACAACTCCTATCTGCTGAAGGGCAGCAAGAAGACCGCCCTCTTCGAGACCTCGAAGCTCGCCTTCTGGGAGGAAATGCGGGACTATATCGAATCGCAGATCCCGATAAGCGAGATCGACTACCTGATCATGGACCACACGGAGCCGGATCACGCGGGCACCGTGGAAAAGCTGCTGGAGGTCAATCCGGGCCTTACGGTCGTGGCCACCGGCACGGCGATCCAGTTCCTGAAGCACATCGTCAACACCGATTTCAACAGCATCGCGGTGAAAGACGGCGACCACCTGTCCCTGGGCGACAAGACCCTGGAATTCATGGTGCTGCCGAACCTGCACTGGCCGGACACCATGTACACCTGGGTCCCGGAGATGAAGGCCCTCTTCACCTGCGATTCCTTCGGCTCCCACTACTCCTGCGACGGCATCCTGCGCTCGAAGGTCGAAGACGAGGCGGCCTACGCGGAGGCCACGAAATACTATTTTGACTGCATTATCGGGCCCTTCGCCTATCCGTACATGTACAATGCGCTCGAACGCATCAAAGATCTCGACATCGAAGTGATCTGCTGCGGCCACGGCCCGGTGCACGACTCCCATTTCGACACCCTCTTCGGCTGGTACAAAGCCTGGTGCGCGCCGCCCGCCAAAAAGGAGAAGAAGCTGGTGGTCATGCCCTATGTCAGCGCCTACGGCTACACGAAGCAGCTCTCCGAGGAGATCGCGAAGGGCGTCGAGGCCGCCGGCGAGGTCGAGGTGCACCGCTACGACCTGGTCTTCGACGACTGTTCCTCCCTCGCCTCTGACATGGCGGCCGCGGAAGGCTATCTCTTTGGCACGCCGACCATTCTCGGCGAGGCGCTGGAGCCGGTCTATAACCTGACGCTCGGCATGTATCCGCCGGTCTATAAAGGACGGCTGGCCAGCGCCTTCGGCGCCTACGGCTGGTCCGGCGAGGGCGTGCCCCACATCATCGAGCGGCTGAAGCAGGTGCGGCTCAACGTCCTCGACGGCTTCCGCGTCCGCTTCAAGCCGGACGGGACCCAGTTGGAGGACGCCTATGACTTCGGCTACAACTTCGGCTGTGTGCTGCTGAAAAAAGAGCCGAAGAAGGCGGCCCGCGGCTCCCGCACCCTGGTGAAGTGCCTGGTCTGTGGCGCGATCTTCGACTCCTCTCTGGAGGTCTGCCCGGTCTGCGGCGTCGGCGCGGAGAATTTCGTCCCCGCGGAGGCCGGCAGCGATTACAGGAACAATACCAGCCTCAAATACCTGATCCTCGGCGGAGGCATCGCCGCCCTGGAGGCCGCGAAAGCGATACGGGAACGGGATCAGACCGGCGGCATCACGATGATCTCCGACGAGGCGTACCTGCCCTACAACCGGCCGATGCTGACGAAAGCCATGCTCTCTGATCTCACCGACGAGCAGATGCTGGTGGAGCCGGCCTCCTGGTACGAAGAGAATCACATTTCCGTGGTGCTCGAAACGAAGGTCACCGCGATCTCCCCGGCGGAGAAGAAGGTCTCCGTAAGCGGAAAGGCGGGCAGCTTTGACCTGGTCTACGACAAGCTGATCTACGCGCTCGGCGCATACTGCTTCGTCCCTCCGTTCAAAGGCGCGGAGGATCCGAAGGTGCTCTCGATCCGCACGATCGACGACGTCCGCAAGGTGCACGCCCTCCTGCCGGAGGTCACAGACGCCGTGGTCATCGGCGGCGGCGTTCTCGGACTCGAGGCCGCCTGGGCACTGAAAAAAGGAAAATGCAATGTCACGGTCATCGAGCACGCGCCGAAGCTCATGGAGCGCCAGCTGAATCCGGCTGCCTCCGAGGTCCTCGAGGGCATCATCCGAAGCGCCGGCGTCGAGGTCTTCCCTTCCTCCGACACCGCGGAGATCACGGAAGCAGGCATCACGCTCACCGACGGGCGGAAGCTTCCGGCCCAGCTGATCATCGTTTCCACGGGCGTCCGCGGCAATCTCGACGTGGCGAAGGCCGCCGGCATCGCGATCGGCCGCTCGATCCTGGTCAACGAGAAAATGGAGACGAATCTCCCGGATATCTACGCGGCAGGCGACTGCGCGGAGTACAACGGCGTCAACTACGCCCTCTGGAGCCAGTCTGTGGACCAGGGCAAGACCGCCGGCGGAAACGCCGCGGGCGACGATCTCTCCTACGAGACCGTGGACGGCGCCCTCTCCTTCAACGGCATGGGAACCAGCCTCTTCGCGATCGGCGACAGCGGCAAGGATCCGAAGAAGCGTTACCGCACCATCGAGCTCAAAGACGAGCGCCGGCAGCAGTATGAGAAATACACCTTCGAGAACAACCGTCTCGCGGGCGTGATCCTGATCGGTGACACCTCGAAGCTCGCAAAGCTCACCACCCAGGTGAAGGAACACGTGAAGTTCTCGGAAGTGGACCTGGGCCTGTGATCATCTGACACGTATAAGGAGCCGCGTATGGCGAGATCCTCCCCGGGCGAAGGCCCGTTCAGCGTATTTTTCACAAAGGTCTTCGACTATATCCTGCTGAACCTGCTCTTTTTGGTGACCTCGCTGCCGGTCTTCACGGCCGGTGCCTCGCTCTCCGCCCTGACGGAGATGGTGATCCGGGTCTCTTCCGGGGAGGATCCCTACGTGATCCGCGGGTATTTCGGCGCGTTCCGCCGGTCGTTTCCGCAGGCGGTACGCCTCTTTATTCCCTTTTTCGCAGGGCTCCTCTTCACCGGAGATCTCGTTCTTACGCTGCACCTGATGGCGGACCCGCCTCTTTCGTATCTGAAGTTCCCGCTGTTCGCGGTCTTTCTGGTGCTTCTGGGGGCTTACCTCTACGTTCCTCCGCAGACTGCGGTCTTTGAGAATGACACGAAAACGGTCTTTATCAATGCCTTCCGTCTGGCCGGGAAGCACCTGCCGGTAACGCTGCTCTTCCTGTGCCTTGTGGTGCTGCTTCCCGTGCCCTGCCTCGTGAACGGGATCTACCTGATGCTGTTCCTGGCTTTCTTTCTGACGATGGGTTTTTCCCTGCTTACACGGCTCTTCTGGAGTTATTTCCGGAAGATCTTCATCAAAGAAGGAGCGGATCTTCACTGATCCGCTCCTTCTTTATCTTAAGTGCTTTCGCGAAAATAATTGGGTCTGCCCGGAAGAGCAAGGGATCCCATCAGCTGCCCGCTGCGATTCTTGGAAGCGCCGTTGAAACAGGGAGGGATCTGCCGCGCGCAGCCGGAATCATCTGCGTCCGAACAATCTGCACAAGCCCATGGTGCAACTTCCGCTGCGGTGATGCGCGCTGCGAAAAAAATCTCCGGTAAGACTATGCGAAGAGCGAGTCGTCCGGAGATTTTCGAGCGTATTTAGCGCATGAGACGGAGCGGTTACGTTGCACCGGGCGCGGAAGCCGTTCGGAGCAGATGATCCGGTGTGTGCGGCCAGCAGTTCCCCGGGACAACAAACCCGGTATGGAACCCGGTTCAGCCCAGAGCCTGGGTCTTCACCTGCGCGAGCGCCTTGCGCACTGCGGGCACCGCCAGCAGGATCAGGGTGATCGCCGCCTCGGCACCGAGATAGGCGCCGTTATAGGAGGCCGAATAGATAAAGGGGGACATGCCCTCCGGCGCGTACATACCGAAGAAGACGACGCCGGACAGGACCGCGAACACGAAGCGGCCGATGACGCCGGCGGCATAGCCGGTGATCAGGCCGTTCTTCTTCCCGGAGAAGAAACCGGACAGGCCCAGCGCGCCGAAGGCGAAGGGATAGTCGATCAGCATCTGCGGGATGCTCACGATATAGGGATCGATGATCAGCTGCAGCAGGCCGTAGGCCACGCCCGCCATGATGCCGCCCACCGGGCCGTACCAGTAGCCGATCAGGGTAATGAACAGCATCGAGAACAGGGTCACGCTGCCGCCCATGGGCAGGTGGAACAGCTTGATATTCGAAGTCGCGAACGCAAGCGCGATGGCGGCAGCAGAAAAGATCAGCTGCCTGGTGCTGAATTTGCGTTTTTTATTTCCGATGACCGAGGAAATAATCAGGACGAGAAACAGAACGATCGCGACTGCGACGTAGCCCGGGACGGTGAGTCCGCCCTCGGATGTGGCAAAAAAGCTCAGCATAAGATAAGCCTCCTTCCGCCGGTATTACCCGGATCAAGTAATATGGGTTGCGCATGCGCTCTCAGCCGCCGCCTCAACGGGCGGAAGCACCCCAGCAACGGCTTTACTATAATACAAATTGTCAGAATCGTCAAGTAAAAATCTGCTGCATTCCCGCGATTGCAAAATGCCGGGACTCCCTGTACAATAACAAAAGGCCGCCTTCGGGGCGCCAAAGCGAAAAACAGGCACGCCTGCGCGTGCGGAAAGCGTCTGTCCCATGAAACGAATCCTGTCCATTCAGGACATTTCCTGCTTCGGAAAATGCTCGGTCACCGTCGCGCTGCCCCTCATCTCCGCGATGGGGGTGGAGTGCACCGTGCTGCCGACGGCGGTCCTGTCCGCCCACACGCTGTTCCCGGACGTCGTGAAGACGGATCTGTCCGGGCAGCTGCTGCCGATCGCCCGGCACTTTCATAAGATCGGCGTCTCCTTCGACGCCATCTGCACCGGATATCTCGGAAGCGCGGAGGAGGTCCGGGCCGCGCAGGAGATCTTCGCGCTGCTCGGCACGGAGCAGACGCTCCTCTTTGTAGATCCGGTCATGGGGGATCACGGCAGCTTTTACCGGGGCTTCAGCGCCTCCTACGCAGAAGAAAACGCCGCGCTGTGCGGCGCGGCGGATCTCATCGTCCCCAATCTCACGGAGGCCTGCCTTCTGACCGGCACGCCGTACCGGACGGAATATGACAGACCGTACCTCGAAGCGCTGCTGCGGAAGCTGACGGCCCTCGGCGCGAAGACCGCCGTTGTCACCGGCGTCTCCTTCGGACCCGGAAAGACCGGGATCATGGGGCTCGACGCGCGAAGCGGGTCCTTCTTCTCCTATCAGAACGAACAGGTCCCGGCCGCCTTTCACGGCACCGGGGATATCTTCTCGAGCGTCTCGGCTGCCGCCCTCGTGCGGGGGCTGCCGGTCCGGGAGGCCTTCGCCCTCGCAGCGGATTTCACTGCGGAGACCATCCGGGAGACCCTCAAGCATCCGAAGGACAGCCGCTGCGGCGTGGATTTCGAGCTCCTTATCCCGGCGCTCATCCGGATGCTGGAAGAGCGGCTTTCGGCCGCGGAAAAGGCGGATTAAGAGATCTGTCCGCATGAAAAAAGAGCCTGCAAAGGCTCTTTTTTCGTTCTCCCGCTGCCGCGGCGCGCTCACTCCACCGGCGCGTAGAGGTAATTCCCTTCTTCATCCTGAATCGGGCCAATATAGCCCTCTTTGTCCATCACGGTCAGGAAGACCTTCCCGTCCTTATCCGTGATCTTCAGGGAATACGTATTCTTTCCCTGTTCGGTGATCTCAACGCTCCCGATCTCGCCGCAGCCGGCTTCCATGAGATGCTGGGCCGCCCCGCGGACCGCGTACTTGCTGGAAAAATCCGCCGCCTCCGCAAGCGTCTTCGCGTTCTGTTCCAAGAGTTCCTGATCGACTTCTGCTGCCATGGATTCCTCCTTCTCCGCCTCCGATGCGGGCGTGCTCTCCGCCTGTTCTTCCTGTGTCTCCGCCGCGCTCTCCGCTGCACTTACCGCAGTGCTTTCCGGCGCTGCCGCTCCTTCCGCTCCCCGGCCGCAGCCTGCGGCGGCGATGAGGAGCAGCGTGCCTGCAAGAAGATGGGCTGTCAGTTTCTGGATCTTCATATTCGTTTCCTCCGGATCGTATGATACGCCGGCATTTGCTGATACCGGCCGCCTGTCTTGGGTCTTCTTATCCTGTAGGACCGGCTTTTTCCGCCTCCGTCACAGTCATTTTACCACGATCCGGCGTAATCCGGCCCGCTGATCTGGCTCGTGTAGTAATCCTGCTGGGCAAAATTCATGGCGTCCCACTCCACAGGCTGGCGGGCGTAGGCGTCCCAGCCGTCCGACTTCGCGGTCTTGTAATTGCCCGGCTTGAAGTTTTCCCTCCACTGATCGAGGGTCTCCTTGCTCACCATGAACTTCTCCGGATGCTCGCAGGCCTGGTGCTGATAGCCGTGCCGGCTCTCGTGGACGATGGTCTTCATCAGACGGTAGGAGTCCGCGTCCGAAAGCCTCGGAGAATTGATGCGGATGGTATTGGTATCCCCGTTATAGCTCCCCATCAGGCTTTCCTTTTCCATTTTTTCGATGATCAGCGTCGGGCGCTCCGTGCCCATGATCTTGTTGACCTCCACCAGATAGTCGCGGAGGATCTGCTCGCGCTCCTTCGGCGTCGCCTTGTACCAGGTCTCCTCGGAGAACCGCTCCTCGTTCCTGAGCGCCGCGCAGGCGTCGCTTAAGTAATGGTCCATCATTTTCTCCTGCTTTTTGGAGATCTGATAGGCCGGATCGCCCGCCTTCCGGTTGTAATAGCCCTTGTCGAGCCCCAGCGCCCGCAGGATCTTCGTGTACAGGACCTGGATCTCGTGCACGATAGTCGCGGCGGAAACGGTCCCGTCGGTGAACTCGCGGACGGCCTGCTCCGAGCGCTCGAACTGCTGCGCAATGTATTCGAGCGCCTTGCCGAGAGAGTCCGCCTTCACGGCCTGCTCGATCAGCTTCCCCTCCAGCTTTACGAGCTTCCGCTCGACGGCCCGGGTGCTGTCCGACGACCCGATGTTCAGATGATGGTAAATGGTCTCGAGCGACTGCGCCAGCTGCTCGATCTCGCCGCCCTGATCCTTCAGGACTCCGGCCTGGCTGCGCATCGCACCGGTATTGACTCGAAATCTGCTCATGATCTTCTCCTTACTGTCCTTTTCCTGTTCCGGCGTTTCGGTTCTGATAAGTCTATCATAGACCCTCCGCCCTTTCGTTCGGGAATTCTCTGACGGACGGCCGTTT
>ONST01000133.1 GCA_900320575.1 uncultured Eubacteriales bacterium | reverse complement strand
GCGGAAGGAGCGGTGCTCCCCGCGGCGGAACCGCAGCTGCAAAGAAGGGACCCGGCAAGGATCCACGCTGTCCATGCGACGGGGCTCGTAAACCGGTGTTTCATAATGATCCTCCTCTCATTTTCTTCCCTGATTCCGGTTTCAGCATCAGAAAGGCCTCCAGCGTTCCCCGCCTGCCCTTCGTCGCGCGGTGGGACCACAGAAGGTCCGGATTGCAGCAGGTGCAAAGGCCCGAAAGCAAGATCCGCTCCTTCGGGATCCCGGCATCCATAAGGATCCGGAGGTTCGCCGCCGTGAGATCCAGCTGGAATTTCCCGTTCTCATAGGAAAATGCGGGATCGAACTGCTCCGCCACGTCCCGGCTCACTTCATAGCAGTCCTGGCAGATCGAGGGGCCGATCGCCGCCAGAAGATCCCCGGGACGGGTGCCGAACATTTCGGCCATGGCCTCCACTGTCACGCGTCCCATGCCGGCCGCGGTGCCCCTCCAGCCGGAGTGCGACAGGGCGATGGCGCGGCGGACCGGATCGTAAAAATACAGCGGGACGCAGTCCGCGTAGGACGTCGCAAGCACGATTCCCGGTTCGTCGGTAAGAAGGCCGTCCGTATCGAAGAAGCGCTTCGGCCCGGTCACGCCGCTGCCGCAGTCCTCCCGGGTCACGCGGCGGACATTGACGGTATGGGTCTGGTCGGAGGAAACGCAGTCCTCCGGGGCAAAACCGCAGACCTTCCCCATGCGCCGGTAATTCTCCAGCACATGTTCCGGCTTATCGCCCAGGGAATAACTGAAATTCATCGTAGCGCAGTCACCGGTGCTCGCGCCTCCGATCCGTGTGGAAAAGGCGTTCACAAGGCCCTCTTCCCGGTCCAGTCCCGGAAAGGAGAACCAGAGCACCCCGTCCTGTTCGTGCAGGCGCATGCCGTTTTCCTGTCCCCTCCGCCATCTGATCTTCTGCATGCAATCGACTCCTCAAAAAGCTGGTTTTCAGCGCCGTAAAATACTGCACGCTTCGGAATGCACGCATTCCGCGCGTTCCGGCTTTCGGCGCTGTAATCAGTTTATCACATTACACTGCAATTCTCCACCGTGGTTTCCGCGGGAAATCCCTGCTTTCCGGGTGTTTTCTTTTCTGAAAAGGCGTGTATAATAGACTGCGGTCATTTTTTTGAAATACGAGGTACCTATGATTCGCACACATCGATCCGAAACTACAGCAAAAGATATGACAGAAGGAGCGATCCTGCCCCAGCTGGTGCTCTTTACCCTCCCGCTCCTTCTGGGAAATATTTTCCAGATGCTCTACAATACCGTCGACACCCTCGTGGTCGGCAACTACGTCAGCACCCAGGCGCTGGCAGCCGTGGGCTCCACCACCATGGTCGTCAATATCGCGGTCTTCTTCTTTAACGGCTTTTCGGTGGGCGCCAGCGTCGTGATCGGCCAGGAGTACGGGGCGAAGAACCTGAAGGTCCTGCACGAAGCCGTGGAGACGACGATCGCCATGACCCTGATCGCCGGGGTCCTCTTTACGGCCGCGGGAATGCTGACGGTCCGGCCCATGCTGCTCCTGATGGCGACCCCGGAGGACGTCATGCGGGATGCGACGGTCTATCTTCAGATCTATTTTGCCGGGATCTCCGGGCTCCTCATCTACAACATGGGCAGCGGGATCCTGCGGGCGGTCGGGGACTCCAGAAGGCCGCTGTATTTCCTGATCCTCACCAGCCTTCTCAATATCGCGCTCGATCTCTTCTTCGTTCTGAAGCTCGGCATGGGCATTGAGGGCGTCGCGATCGCCACGATCCTCTCCCAGTTCCTCTCTGCGGCGCTCATCCTGCTTCTGCTCAGCCGCACGAAGGACATCTACCGCCTCAGCTGGAGAGATCTGCGCCTGAACCGGAACATCATCCGCCGGATCTTCCGGATCGGACTTCCGGCCGCGGTCTCCTCCATCATCACCTCTGTCTCCAACGTATTTGTGCAGTCCTACGTCAATTTCTTCGGCTCCGACTGCATGGCCGGCTGGAGCTGCTACAACAAGATCGATACCTTCATTTACCTCCCGATGTCCAGCATGGCCACCGCCGCCACCACCTTTGTCAGTCAGAATATCGGCGCCGGAAAGACGGACCGGGTAGAAAAGGGGACCTTCCAGGCAGTGGGAGTCACGGTAGCTCTGACGGCAGGCATCGCCGCCCTGATCTTCTTCTTTGCGGAGGAGGCCTCGGCTTTCTTTACGCCGAGCCGGGAAGTCATCTCCTATTCCGCGCTCTTCCTGCGCACCAACGTGTTCTTCCTGCTCTTCAACAGCGTCTGCCACGTCCTGGCCGGTGCGCTGCGCGGCCGCGGCGATTCCCGCGCCCCGATGTTCTGCATGCTGGGCACCTTCGTCGCCGCCCGCCAGGTCTACCTGTTCGTGATGTCGCGTTTCATCTCCAACACGCCGCGGGCGATCGGCTTCAGCTACCCGGTGGGCTGGATGCTCTGCTTTGCCGCGGAAGTCACCTATTACCTGATCCGGTACCGGAAAAAACAGAACCAGGCCTGACCGGATCCCTCCGCCCTATCCTCTCCTAATAGACGGAATCAAAGGCGTTCCGGATGAGCCGGATCTCTCCGGGCGTGATCCCGACCACATCGAAACGCACGGCCGTGTATTCCGGAAGCTGATGCTCCGTCAG
>ONST01000132.1 GCA_900320575.1 uncultured Eubacteriales bacterium | reverse complement strand
GAACAGTATCGCACGCATTCCGGCTGATCTGTAACAAGCAAACAATCTGCACAAGGCGCTGGAGCAGCTTGCGCTGCGAAAACGAGGCCTTGTGAAAGAAAAATCCAACTGTATGAGCCGCGCAGCGGTGAGTTTTGGATTTTTCTGAACGGGTTTCGCCTCGTTGAGGAGTGCTTTAGCTGCTCCCGCCGCGGAAGCCGTTTGCGGTTACAGACAGACGGACGCGGGTCCCCAGGCACGGCGCTTCAATTAGTGGTTCCATCCGCGCGGAAGCCGTCCGGCGGGGATCCGGCGGGCAGGTGTCAGGAATCCGGTGGAACAATAAGCAAAGCCGTTCGGGGCAGATGATCCGGCCATGCGCGGCCCGCAGAGCTATGATACAATAAGTCTATTTTTTGTATTCAGTATATCGTATGCAATATTAAAAAACAACACTTGCATTTTCTGTGAGGAAGGGATATAATGCGTTTATAAGTTGAATATCGTATACGATATTCAACGTTTGACAGATATCGAATCACAATCTGATCCGGCCGGGCGGAGGTTCCGGAGAACAGGAGGAACGAAGATCCATGCATGCAATTGAGAAGATCCTTGCGAAAAACAGCGGAAGAGCGGAAGTCCGCACCGGAGAGATCGTGACGGCGAAGGTGGATTTTGCCGAGATCAACGATCTGTACCTGCAGACCGTCTATTCGTTCTACGAGATGGGCGGAGAGAAGGTCTGGGACAACGAACGCTGCGCCTTTGTATTTGACCACTACGCGCCGTGTCCGGACATTAAGAGCGCATCCAATCACAAGGAAATGCGTGAATTCGCGCAGAAGAACGGGCTGCGCTTCCATTTTGACACCCACTGCGGCGTCTGCCATCAGGTCATGCCGGAAGCCGGCGTCATTTACCCGGGCATGATCGTCGTGGCGACGGACAGCCACACCACGACCCACGGGGCCTTCGGCGCCATGGGGACCGGCTGCGGCGCGACGGATATGGCGACGATCCTGATGACCGGCGAGCTCTGGTTCCGTGTCCCGGAGATCATCGAAGTCCGTCTGGAGGGAGAGACTCCGAAGGGCGTGTTCCCGAAGGACGTGATCCTTGCGGTCCTCGGAAAGATCCGCGCGGACGGCGCCGTCTACAAGGCGATCGACTTTACCGGCAGCTATGTGGAGAATCTGGGCGTTCCGGGCCGCATGACCATCTGCAACATGGCAGTGGAAATGGGCGCAAAGACCGCCTATATGCAGCCGAATCAGGCCGTGCTGGACTATGTGACCCCGCGGGCAGTCCGCCCCTTCGAGGTGGTGAGCACCGATCCGGGCTATCAGTACGCGGAAAGCTATGTCTTTGACGTCAGCACACTGGTGCCGCAGCTGGCCTGCCCCAGCAGCGTGGAAAATGTCCATCCCCTTCCCGAGGTGGTCTCGGAAGGCGAGGTCCGGCTCAATCAGGGCTATATCGGCAGCTGCACCGGCGGCCGCACCGAAGATCTTGCGGCGGCAGCGGCGATCCTCCGCGGAAAGCACATCGCGGAATATACGCGCCTTGTGGTCATCCCGGCGTCCGCCGAGGTCATGCAGGAGTGCATGGAGAAGGGCTATATTCAGGAGCTGATGCGCGCGGGCGCGACCATTTCCACTCCGGGCTGCGGCGCCTGCCTCGGCGCTCATGAGGGCATTCTGGCCCCCGGCGAGACCTGCATTACCAGCACCAACCGCAACTTCCCGGGCCGTATGGGCTCTACGGGGGCGAAGATGTATCTGGCAAGCCCGGCGACCGTGGCCGCCAGCATGATCAGCGGGACCATCACGGATCCGCGGCAGTACCTGTAACGAAGAACGGCAGAGGCCTTTTGGGAGGATATTCAGATGAAGACAGAATTGACAGGAAAGATTATTGTAGTCGGCGACAATGTGGATACGGATCAGATCTATCCGGGCCGTTTCCTGGCGATCACCGATCCGAAGGAGATCGGCAGCCACTGCCTGTGCGGCGTGGACGAATCGATCGCCGCGAATTTCCCGCAGGGCGGCATCGTCGTGGCGGGACGGAATTTCGGCTGCGGCTCCAGCCGTGAGCACGCGCCGATCTCGCTCCTCAACATGGGGGCCTGCGCGGTGGTGGCAGATTCCTTTGCGCGGATCTTCTTCCGGAACGCGGTCAATCTGGGGCTGGTCCCGGTGATCTGCAAGGGCATCAGCAAGCATGTGGAAGCCGGACAGACACTGACGATCGACCTTGAAAAGGGGGAGATCCGGGTCGCGGAGACCGGAGAGAGCTATCCCTGCGAGCAGCTCGGCGAACAGGCGATGAAGATCCTGGAAGCCGGCGGCATCAAGCCGATGATGCGAAAGCGCTTCGGGAAAGAGTGAACCGGATAAGATAGACGTCTTCGGACGTCTGTCTTTTTTTGCGCCAGAAACACTTTTTCTGAAAAATTAGTGAAATATCGACAATTATTCTGCGCATCTCTTGCAAAAATGAGGCATCTTCGCTATAATAGAGAACAGGAGAGGCGGAACATTCCCTCTCAAATCTACGGAAAAGGATGTGATGGTATGAGGTTTATTATCAGCGGCAAGAATCTGGAGGTTACCAGTGATCTTCGCGCGGCGATCGAGGAGAAGCTCGGAAAGCTGGAACACTATTTCACACCGGAGACGAAGGTGATCGTCACCCTCTCGGTGGAGAAGGAGCGGCAGAAGATCGAGGTCACCATTCCGGTCAAGGGCAGCATCATCCGTTCCGAGCAGGTGAGCAATGACATGTACGTCTCCATCGACCTGGTCGAGGAGGTCATTGAGCGTCAGCTGCGGAAGTACAGAAAGAAGATCATTGACAGACACCAGTCCGGCGGAAGCTTCCAGCCTTCCTTCATGGAATCGGAATACGATCTGGAAGAGGACAGCATCGAGATCATCCGCACGAAGAAGTTCGATATCAAGCCCATGTATCCCGAGGACGCCTGCGTCCAGATGGAGCTGCTGGGACACAGCTTCTTCGTATTCAACAATGCGGAGACGGATCAGGTGAATGTAGTATACAAGCGGAAAGGCGGCACCTACGGGCTGCTGGAGCCGGAGATCTGAATCGCTGTAATATAAGAAGAACCCCTGCGGTCATCCGCAGGGGTTCTTTATGAGAAGGTGTTCAGGAAGCTGAAGTGATCTCTGTAAACTGTTACTGTCTGCTGGCTCCGAAGGGGATGCCCATCATCACCACGTCCACGGCTGCCGGGGAGACCGGAGCGGCCTGACGGATCATTTTCCAGCGGGTGATCAGGCTTGCGCGGTGGCTGTTCTTTCTGTTTGCTTTCATAGTCGCTTTTGTGCTCATATCTGTAATCTCCTTTTTGAATTGAAGTTGTTTGTTTTTCTTTTGCTTCTCTCCTGAAGCTGAAAGCATCATACCATGGGACGGCCCGGCCTGTAAGGTGAGTTATTGACTGCTTTTCGGTCAATATTGACATTTTCAGACGCCGCAACCCCGCTTTTTCAGCGGAAGATCCGCCGAAAGCCTGTTGACAGGGATTTCCGAAAATGCTATGGTCAGTCTGCGGGGTTTCATACCTCTATCCGGACAGAACGAAAGGAGAAATTAAGATGAAAAAGATGATCGCATATATGCTGACCGGGGTGCTGACGCTCGGTCTGCTGGCGGGCTGCGGCTCCTCCGCGAAGACGGAATCCCAGGCGGCTCCTGCGGCGGACTCCCAGGCAGCGGTCTCCCCGACCGTTCCTGCCACAGCCGCTCCGGCACCGGAATCCGTCCCGGAATCCCAGGCGGAAGAAGCAGAGGACGAAGAGAATTACGAGACCGGCGACGCCTCTCTCGACGATCCCAGGAACGGCGACGACATCGGTTCCATGGAGATCCTGGTGGTCAGCTTCGGCACCAGCTACAACGACAGCCGCCGCGAGACCATCGGCGCCATCGAGGAGGCCATTGAGGATGAGTTCGGCGAGGACTGGAGCATCCGCAGAGCCTTTACCAGCCAGATCATCATCGATCATGTGAAGGCCCGGGACGGCGAGGAGATCGATAATGTGACCGAAGCCCTGGACCGCGCGGTGGAAAATGAGGTGGAGACACTGGTGGTGCAGCCGACGCACCTGATGAACGGCTTTGAGTACAATGACCTGAGCGATGAGCTCGCCGAGTACGCGGACTCCTTTGACCAGATCGTTCTGGCTGAGCCGCTTCTTTCTGACGACGACGATTTTGAAGCGGTCGCGGAAGCGATCGTGGAGGCGACGGAAGAGTACGACGACGGAGAGACCGCGATCTGCTTCATGGGCCACGGCACCGAGGCGGAATCCAACAAGGTCTATGCGCGGATGCAGGAGATCCTGGACGACGGCGACTACGAGAACTATTTCATCGGCACCGTCGAGGCGGAGCCCTCGGTCGAGGACGTGCTGGAGATGGTGCAGGACGGCGATTATAAGCGCGTGGTCCTCCGCCCGCTGATGATCGTGGCCGGCGATCATGCGAACAACGACATGGCCGGAGACGATGAGGATTCCTGGAAATCGGTCTTCGAGAACGAAGGCTACGAGGTCGTCTGCGTGGTCGAAGGCCTTGGCCAGCTGGAGGCGATCCGCGATCTCATCGTGGAGCACACCCAGGACGCCATCGACGAACTGGATTAAGAGGAGCAATATGATCAGATCAAACGTATGGGGCGTCTGCACTGCAGCCGCCCTTCTTATCAGTATGGCGGCCGGCTGCGGCAAAGAGGCGGTTCCGGCTTCTTCTGCGCCGGCAGTGAGCTCTGCGGAGGCGGCATCTGCGGAAAATTCTGCCGCGGAAAGCGTTTCCGCGGCGGAGAGCGCGGAGGAAGCGGCGGAAAGCACTCCGGAAGGGGTAGCGGATCCCTCGGAGATGACAGACGTGGAAGAAGTGGTGGAGGAAGGGATGATCCCGGTATACGCGGAGGATCTCAAAGACGGCCGCTACGAGATCTACGTGGAGTCCAGCTCCTCCATGTTCCATGTCTCCTACTGCGAGATCGAGGTGGAAGACGGACAGATGCAGGCGATCATGGTCATGGGCGGCCATGGCTACCAGTATGTCTATCCGGGGACGGCGGAGGAAGCGGCTGCCGCGCCGGAGGATTCCCGGATCCCCTATGTGGAGCATGAGAACGGGAGCCACATTTTCACGATCCCGATCGAGGCGCTTGACGCTCCGGTGCCCTGCGCGGCATTCAGCAAGAAGAAAGAGCTCTGGTACCCGCGCACGCTGCTGTTCCGCTCGGATTCCCTGCCTCCCGACGCCTTTGCGGACGGGTTCCTTGTGACGCCGGATTCTCTGGATCTTTCGGACGGGGAGTACACCGCGGAGGTGACGCTTCTGGGCGCGAAGGGAAAGACGGCGGTCGAATCTCCGGCACATCTTACGGTCGAGGACGGGGAGTGCACGGCGGAGATCGTCTGGAGCAGCCCGGATTACGATTACATGGCCGTAAACGGCGAACAGTATCTGCCCGTCAGCGAAGACGGGGAAAATGCCGCCTTCCGCATCCCGATCCGGGTCTTTGACCGGCCGGTGTCCGTGATCGCGGATTCCACTGCCCTCGGGAAAGGACAGGAGGTGCGGTATTCCCTGCTCTTTGATTCGGAGACGGTGGAAGAGGAATGACGAAAAAGCTCCGGTTCGAAAAACACTATGAGGCGCAGAACGCCCGCATTTCCGTGGATTACCGCACGGACCGCGGGCAGTATCACGCCGCTTCCTGGCAGGAGGAGCTGGAGATCCTCTACCTCCTGAACGGCAGCGCCCGCATCATCCTCGACGGGGAAGAGATCAGCCTTGTCCAGGGTGATTTTATCGTGATCGACAGCCATCAGGTCTTCGAACTGCACTGCGCGGAGCATTTCATGCAGATCGCGGTGCGCGTCGACCGGCAGTTCCTCCATGAGCGGACAAAGAGCGATCCGCCGGAAAGAAAGAACGGCGGAACGGAAGCGCCGCGCCCGGTGGGCCGGATCTACCGCTGCGTGCGCTCGGAGCTCACGGAGGAGCAGCTGGAGCCCTATCTGTCCATCTGCAGCCGCTTCAAGCAGCTGATCCTGCTCTATATCGGGGAAGAGCCGGGCTACCGGCTGAAGACCGAGTCTGTGGTGCTCGATATCCTCTTCGACCTGGTGCGGTATTTTTCGATCCCGGTCTATGAGGACGACCTGGAGCAGCTCTCCGGAGAACGGGAGCGGACGCAGGAGATCCTCACGTGGATCGAGGAGCATTACGCGGAGCCGGTGACGCTCGCGCAGATCGCCGGGGAATTCGGCCT
>ONST01000029.1 GCA_900320575.1 uncultured Eubacteriales bacterium | reverse complement strand
CCGGTAGCTTCCGCCTCTCCGTCCGTAGGCGTTGAGGATCCGGATGCGCAGGCCCTTCTTCCGGCAGAACCGCTCGATCCGCCGGATCCGCCGGGAAGAAGCGGTCTTCCCCCGGTAGACGCCGTCACGGATCTTCACGAGCCCCAGCTCGTCCAGCTTCCAATGATACCGCCCCGCTTCCGCGCGGAAGGTATCCCGCACCTCGACCGTGCTCTCTCTTCCGGCTTTAGTCCCAGCGCTCATCCTCGAGCCGGGTCTCTTTCGAGTCCGCGTAATACATGTTGTAAACGACTTTATAGAGCGTCGCCACCTTCTCGCTGTCGCAGACAAAGCGCACTGTCTCAGGAAGAGCGTTCTCTCTGGCAAAATCGATGACAGGCTGCTCCATGAGCCGCGCCGCGCCGGCGATGTCCGAGACCTTCTCCATCTCCGCGATCCCCTGAATATCGACAGATTTCCTGCCTTCTTCCGCTGCCGCGCGCAGGATCTCTCCGATGTAGGCGTCGCTCTCCAGCTTATTCAGCTTCCGGTCCGGCCGCGCATACGCTGCGGCAAATTCCTCTGCAGTTCCAACAGTAACTACGATCTGCATCCGCTTCTCTCCTCTTCCTCAGAACACCACGACGGGCGTTCCGACCTCGATCTTCTCATACATCTTCTGCGCCGCGCTGTAGGGCATGTTGACGCAGCCGTGCGAGCCGTCCGACTTGTAGATATTTCCGCCGAAGCGCCCTCTCCAGGAGGCGTCGTGCAGGCCGTAGGCCTTGTAGAACGGCATCCAGAAATGCACCAGCGCCGTGTAGGACGGATTGCCGTTGGAGTCCGGCCGGCCCTTCAGGGTGCGCTCCCGCTGCTTCGTGTAGACGTCGAAGATGCCCTTGACGGTCTCCGTCTCCCTGTCGTAGGGATAGCCGGAAATGCAGTCGGTCTCCATGTACAGATCGCCGTCCACATAGAAGTAGACGTGCTGGTTCTCCAGATCCACCTCCACGTAGGTGTCGCCGATAGCCTCGGATTCCGTCTTATTGAGATCATATTCCGGCGCGCGGGTGTCGCTCTCGTGCTCCATCAGGCTCTCGCAGAGCAGCTCCGCTTCGCCCTCCACGTCGATCTCGTGCCCATACTCCGGGCAGTCCATCGCGATGGTTCCCCGCCTTGTGGATTTAAAATCCATCGTGGAATGCGTGACGTCGTCCTCGTCCGCCAGCTCCTCCAGCCAGTCCTCACAGTAGGACGTGATCTCGTCCTCGTCCAGATAGAACAGGCCGTCCGCGCCTTTCGAGAGCCATTCCCGGGTCACGGACTTGTCCACGGTCGCCGTCTTGTCATCGTGCAGCTCGTAGGTTACCGTGGTATCGAGAAAGCCGTTGATATCGTCCAGCATCTCTGCCATCTCGCTGCTGTCGGCGCGGAGCGTCGGCTCGAAATAGGAGCCCTTCACGGCGCTGTAGTCCAGCACGTCCTTCTTCTCGCGCACCGCTTTTGCCGCAAAGGCTCCGGCGCTGATCGGATTCAGGCGAGTTCCCTCGATCTCGGGAATCGCGGCTACCGAGCCGTCCTCCAGCTGCTCCATCATGGCGTTGACCGGTTCGACGTAGTTTTCCGGCTGGAATTCCGGCAGGGACAGGATTACCCGCTTCAGTTCACCCTCGTCGAAGGTGTAGTCTTCTCCGACCGTATAGCTCTCCCGTTCTCCGAAGATGCCCTTGACGAAGGCCATGTGGTCCTGCCCGGCAAGGACCTTCTCGAGATCGCTCCCGGAGATGTACTGCACCTTCATGGCGCTGCCGCTGATCACTTCTTCTTTCTCTTCCCGGAACTTCAGAGTGAGGGTGCGGTTCTCCACCTTCGTGCGCATCCGGCTGTCCATGCCTGCAAGCGTCAGATTGGTCGCGTCCACGCCGTTGATCTCAGTGCCGGGAATGTAGCGCTCTTCATAGCACTTCGCGTATCCCAGATAACCGGCAGCGGCGGTTCCCAGCAGGACAGCCCCGGTCAGCAGGTTCAGCAGGATCGATACACCCCTTTTCTTCTTCGGGATCTCCGCGTCTCCGATGGTCTCGCTGACGATCTGCTCCATGGCGGAGCTGACCTTCGCCTCGATCTCCTCCTGAGTGATATCGGGATTTACCGGGACATAAGGAGGCTCCTCCTCGCCGGGCAGTGCGGAAGCTGTCCCTTCCGGCCCGCTTTCTGTTCCCTCATCGGCGTCCGGCGCTTCCGGCCCGTCAGCAGGTTCCGCAGGCATATCGGCCGGTTCTCCGGCAGATTCCGCGCTTTCCGGAGCCGCTGCAGGAATGTCTTCTGTCAGTCCGGCCGTCTCCGGCACAGCTGCCGTCTCCTCCACAGCCGGAACGAGCTCTCCGGGCACCGGATTTTCATTTCGCTGTTCGTCCATAACTTATCGTTCTCCCCGTTTTGACCCGTTTCGGGCAATGATCACTCCCATTTGCGGCCGGAAGTCGCAGTCCTCCCGGTGCCGCCTTTCCCAGTATACCATAAAAACAGCCGTCCGTCTGTGAAAATTTTGTGCCCTCCGTACCCGGGGGAGAAATCCGCTCATATCAAAAGCGCCGGCTCTATTGGCCGGCGCTTCGCACAGAACATTTCACGGCGGAACCGCCAGAAGACGGCTGCCTCTTACTCCTTGACGCCGCCGAGGGCCACGCCCGCGACGATATTCTTGGAAAGGATCAGATAAACGATGATGACCGGGAAAATGGAGAACGCGATGAACACGTACACCTGCCCCATGTCGAATTTCAGGAAATCTGCGGAACGCAGCTGGGCGATCAGCACCGGCAGCGTCTTGATCTTGTCCTTGTGCAGGATCAGCGCCGGCGTGAAGTAATTGTTCCAGCTGCTGACGAAGGTGAAGATCGCCTGCACCGCGATAGCCGGCTTCATGAGCGGGAGCACCACGCTGTTGAAGATCCTGAGCTCGCCCGCCCCGTCGATCCGGGCCGCCTCGATCAGCGACAGGGACAGGGTGCTGTCCATGTACTGCTTCATGTAGAAGAAGGTGACCGGAGCCGCGATGGCCGGTATGATCAGCGGGATCAGATTGTCCTCGAGGTTCATGTTCCGGATCAGCTGCAGAAAGCCGAGCGCGGTGACCTGGGAGGGGATCATCATGATCATCAGGATGAAGGTATAGATCGCGTTCCTCCCCTTGAACCGGTACGCGTGGATCGCGTAGGCGGTCATCGTGGAGAAATAGACGCACAGGACCGCGCTGCCACCGGAGACGATCAGCGAGTTGATGAGACCGTTCCAGACCGGAAGCGTGCCTGCCCGGAGGCCCTGCCAGTTCTTCAGCAGCCATTTGCTGGGAATCAGGGAGAAGCCCTTTGTCAGCTCGCCCTTCGAGCGGGTGGCGTTGACCAGCAGGATCCAGAACCAGAACAGGCAGAGGAACGACAGAAGGATCAGGACCACATAGGCGATGATCCGCCGCACGCCGACGGATGCGCCGTTATTCCGTTTTTCAGTCATGTGCCCTCCTCTTCTGCCCGGAAGCTTCGCCGGAGTTGGTGAACTTGAATACCAGCATGCTCAGGATGCCTGTGACAATGAACAGGATCACCGACAGGGCGCCGCCCATGCCGAAGTTCTTGCTGAACAGATGCTTGTTGAGGTACATGATCAGCGTCATGGAACTCCGGGCCGGATCGCCGGTTCCGTTGGTCAGGATCTGCGGGACGTCGAACATCTGCAGGCCGCCGATCAGTGAGGTGATCAGCGTGTAGACCAGGATCGGCCGGAGCAGCGGCAGCGTGATCTTCCAGAAGATCTGCGTAGCAGTCGCGCCGTCCACCTGCGCCGCCTCGAACAGCGACTGATCGATGCCCATCATGCCCGCCATCAGCAGGATGGTGGTATTTCCGAACCACATGATGAAATTCATGAAGGCCACCAGCGTCCGGACGGAGCCTGCGTGGGACATGAACTTGTAGGCGCTCTTGAAAATGCCCAGCTGCATCAGCATCGAGTTGATGGGGCCGGAATCCGCGAACAGCGCGAAGAACAGCATCGCGAAGGCGGAGGCCATGATCAGATTCGGCAGATAAATGACGGTCTTGAAGAACCGCTGACATTTGAGCCGGAGCGAGGGATCCGTGAACCAGGCGCCCAGAAGAAGGGAGAAAATGATCTGGGGGATAAAGCCTCCGATCCACATGATCATCGTATTCTTCGCGTAGAGCCACATGTCCGGGTTGGAGAGGATCGTCCTGAAGTTCGCCAGTCCGACGAAATTCGGTCCGATCTGCTTCAGGCCCGCCCGGTAATTTTCAAAAAAGCTGTTATAGATCGTGGTCGCCAGCGGAATGAACTGGAAGATCAGATAGACAACGAAGAAGGGAATCAGGAAAATGTACCCCCATCTGTTGTACTCGACCACCTTGCTGTTTTTCTTCATCTCGGCCTCCAGAAAGTCAACCGGAATTATCCTTTGTCTTGGATGGAAACAGGCCTGCCCGGCCTATAAATACCGGGCAGGCCCGCCTGCTTCTTAACTATGATCGTTCTTATGTGTTCAGCGGGAAAGTTCCGGATACTTCTCGAGAACGTCGGTGTAGAAGAGCTCGAGGGCTTCTTCATAGGTCGCGTTGCCTTCGAAGTAGTTCTTCATCGCCTTCTGGAAGGACTCGGTGCAGCCCTGATCCCAGTCAGAGATGTTGCTCTTGTCGATCTTGTCCGCGCCTTCGCAGAACATTGCCAGAGCGTTCTGTCCGCCGAGGACCGCGTCGCCGTAGGAGGTATCCTGCGCCATCGCTTCCATGGCCGGCTTGTTGTTCACGAAGTCATTGTCCTGCTTCACGATATCGGTCATGATCGCTTCGTCGGTTGTGAGCTTTCTCATGATATCAGCGACGAGAGAGGGGTTGTCGGTGCCCTTCGCAGCTGCGATCCATGTGCCGCCCCAGCTGAAGCCCTGCGGGCCGACAGCGGCGCCCCAGCGCCCGGCGTTCGCGACAGAACCTTCGGTATCAGCAGCCATGCAGAAGTCGATCAGCCATGCCGGTCCGAAGTAAGCGAAGACCTTTCCTTCCGGATAGAAGCCCTTGCTCCAGTCGTCGCTCCACAGATCGTGCGTGCCCGCCTCGCCGGCGTCCACGAGAGCCTTGGAGTCCTCGACCCACTTCTGAATGTTGGCGTCGATGTTGATCTTGCCGTCCACGACCCACGGAGAAGTCATATTGTCGGAGTAGACGCGGTAGGTATCATTGACAGAGGAGATCACGGTATAGCCCGCTTCCTTCAGCTTCGCAGCGGAGGCATTGAAGGAATCCCAGTCCTTGAAGTTCTCCTGCACAGCGTCCGGCTCTTCCGAACCGAAGACCTCGGCCGCAATGTCACGGTTGTAGATCATGACGCCCGGGCAGCCCTGCCAGGACAGGCCGCGGAGCACGCCGTTGCCGTCGGTAACGATATCCTTGGTGTACTGATACTGATTTGCAAGCTCGGCGTCCGTGATGCCCAGATCCGCGATTGGAGTGGTGACTTCGATCTCAGAGTTGACATACTTGAGCGCATAGTCGGCTTCCATCAGGAACAGGTCGACCGGATCGGCGCTGTTCTCATTTTCCGGAAGGACCGCATCCAGCTGATTCTGGTACGCATTGTTGT
>ONST01000125.1 GCA_900320575.1 uncultured Eubacteriales bacterium | reverse complement strand
GGCGTATTCGCTCGAATCCGCGAAATAGCGGACCGGCAGTTCCTTGTACATCTCGTCGAGATCCGCGCCGGCGGCGATCTCCGCCCGTACCTGCGGCAGGGTCTCGGAGAGCTCGCCCTCCCGGTAGTTGGCCACGTCCCGCACCTTCATTTCATAGATCAGGCGCTCCTCCAGCGCGGGCACTGCGGAATAAGCCAGCCGGTAGATTCCCTGCATCGGATAAATGAGCGTGAAGATCGAGATCACCAGTAAGAAGACCACCGACGCAGCCCGCAGGAAGGCCCGCTTCAGCTCCGTCTTCCGGCAGCGAGTGAGGTGCACCGCCGCGGAGAAGAGGAAGATCCCCAGGGCCGCCAGCATGCTCGCGCGGGAACTCGCGTAGAGGATGACCGTCCCCGCAAGCGCCGTGAAAAGAAGGTGCCGCGCCCGCAGGCGCACCGTTTCCGCGCCCCAGAAGGCCCCGAGGCTCAGAGCGAAGACGCTCAGGGCGTAGGCCGCCGTGCTGTTCTGGTTGAGGAAGAAGCTGCGGTACTCGCTGGCCGCCGGCAGGAAAAAGAGCGCGGAAACGGCCAGAAAGAACCCGAACGAGGCCTGCACGCCGAAGAGCACGAGCTTCTGCATCCGGTCGCTGCCGCGGCTGTTCCAGGCGAGGAAAAAGACCGGGTAGGCAAAAAGCCAGAAGACCGTGTTCGAGAAATTGTCGGTGTTGACGAGGACGGCGGTGAGCAGCATGAAGAGCGCCACGCCTCCCCAGAGAAGCAGCAGCACCGTCTGCGGCTTCCCGGCGCGCACGTCCCCGGTGAGTCCCCCGAGGATCATCAGCCCGAAGAAGAGGCAGGCCGGCAGAAAGAGATACAGATGCCGCGGGTTGAGGAACCCGGACTGCAGCGCGAAATGCTCGAGAATGAGGAGCCACAGGCCCGCAAGAAAGAGCGCATCTCGTCCCCGCTCCGTGAGACGGTCACAGACAGTACCGATCCTTCCCAGGACCGGGCGGATCAGAAATCGATTTCCGAAAGAATTCATACGCATTTAACTCTTCTTTCTCCCGGGGCGCCTCCCCAGGATCTCCCGCGCCTCCGCCCGGTAAAAGAGAAGGCAGACAGCGAGAAGGAGCGCCGCGGCGATGCAGCCGGTCTCAAAGGCGAGAAGGAACCAGCTGAAGTACCCGGAAGCGCGGAGCGGAAGGAACCTGCAGACGATCCCGCTGACCGCCGCCATGTATCCGCCGAAGACAAGAAGCGACTTCCAGAACTTCCGCACCGGCCGGAATAGTACCGTCCGTTTCAGATAAAAGACCGTCATCAGCATGCGGACCGTCATCGCAAAGAGCGTGCCGACAGCGACGCCGGTGATCCCCCATCTCCGCACAAGCATAAGAGAAACGGCGATGTTCAGCACCGCCTCCGCCGCCGCGTATTTCGAGGTCTCCCGGAACTTCCCCGCCGCGTAGGTCGCGACGATATAGGAATCCCGGAAGCAGTACACGAACTCCGCGAGGCTCAGCAGCACGCCGAAGAGCACCTGATGGTAGTCCGCGTCGGTGACGCCGCTGGTGTAGACCGCGATGAAGGGCGAAAGCAGCAGCATTTCACAGGTGAAGGCAAAAGCGGAGACCGCGCCGGTCACGAAGGCGTAGAGGTCGAAGGCCTTCGCGGTCTTTTCCCGGCTGCCTCCCGCCAGGACCGTGCCGAAGGAGGGTTCGAGGGCCTGGGAGACCGACATCACCAGCTTCTTCACGGCGCTGATCACGAGGAAATGCACGTGGTACACCGAGACCTGGGTGAGCGTGGAGAACACGGTCAGGATCACGATGTCCGTATTGTTGTGGATGAAAGCCGCCAGATTGATCGCGAAGCCGTCCCAGCGCTGCTTCAGGGCCTGCTGGTCCTTCTCCGCATGAGGATCCAGCGGATAGTGCTTCCGGATATAGGCGCCGAAGAACAGCGGCTGCAGGAAGAAAATGACCGCGGTCAGCAGCTTGATGATCAGGATGTCATGGAAAAATTCCGCCGCGAGGAGCACCGCCGCGATGTTCAGCACCACGCAGATGCTCTGGGCGAGGGAGACGATCCAGACCTTGCGGTCCGCCTTCAGCAGGATCCGGTACGTCAGCGAGAAAAAGTACTGGACGAAGAGATTCATGCCCAGCACGAGGACGAGCGCGAAGGCGTAGCCGTAGGAAAAGCCGGTCTCAACGAACCGCGGATAAAAGACCGCCAGAAGGAGCATGTAGGCCACGGAGATGAGGGCGATCCGCCGGAAGAAATACGAAGTCGCGCTGACGACCCCGCTGACCTTCCCGTAGTCCTTTTCCCTTAAAGGCTTGTAGAGGGCCGCGGTCACCACGCCGCCGACGCCTCCCTCCAGAAGATCCACGTAGTTGAGGAACTGGTTGACGGAGCCCACGAGACCGTTCACCTCCGACCCGAAATAGGTCAGGATGATCCGGGGCACGATGAAGCCGCTCAGGATCGTCACCGCCTGAAGGATCATCGTCGTGAGAATATTCCGAACTGCCGTCTTCCGCTCCATGGATCTTCCGTCTTTCCTGTGCGGCCGCCCGCCGGAGAGCGGGCCGGTCCGCCGTTATTTTTCGTACGCGCGCATGGCGTGCTCCGCCACCCGCATTTCCTCCGGCGGCAGCTGCATGTAATCCCCGTAGCAGGCCGTCAGATATTCGTGATACCCCTTCGGGGCCGGATACATCCGTCCCTCGAACTCCACCGGGACGCATTCCGCGAACCACTCCTTCGGGAAGGAGAAGAACTGGTCGTTGAGGCCGAAATGGTTGGCCAGGTCCCTCTGCCCCGTAAGACGGTCGCACTCCTTCGCGGTCTTCGTCAGCCGGTGCACGTGGGAAAGCAGCGGGCGCAGGCGCCCGAGTCTCCGAAGGACCTCCGCACGGCGGACGCCCTGATCCTTGTAGGGATAGGCCGCGTGCCACCAGAGACTGTAGAAGACCTTCATCTTCAGCTGATGGAAGAGCCGCGGAAAACGTGCGTCCGGCAGCACGTCGAGCGGGAAGATATCGATCCACACCCCGTAATTCGCCTTCTGCGGAGTGTCCACGAGCCATTCGACCTCCGTCGACGGATCGTGCACCTTCGCGAAGGGCAGGATGTAGCCGGGATCATTCTTATGAGAACAGGACGGGAAGGAGGGATCGTGCTCCAGAATACGAATCAGACGGTTGTAGTCCCCCCGGGGCATCGCGATATCCACGTCGTCGTCCCAGGGAATGAAGCCTTTGTGGCGCACCGCTCCCAGAAGCGTGCCCGCCTCGAGAAAATACACCAGGCGGTGCTTCTCACAGACGTCCGCGACGTACTCCAGTATTTCTTTTTCCCGGGCCTTCAGCTCCGGGCTCGTCATTGCGTGCCGTTCCATGGGTCCGTCCTTTCACTTCAGCGCTCGAAGGCGCTCTTTTCCGGAAAATGTTCCCCGAGGATCCCGCAAAGATACTTCTGCTCCTCCTCGAAATCGAAGCCGATCGGGTCGTCGTTGAGGCAGACCAGAAGCTTCTTCGGGTCG
>ONST01000129.1 GCA_900320575.1 uncultured Eubacteriales bacterium | reverse complement strand
CTGTTCGATCACCTCATAGATGCCCGGGAAGGAAAGTGTTCCTTTCCGGAACGCCGCATTGGCCCACTCATTGGCCGCATTGAAGGCACAGGGCATCGAGCCGCCCGTCCTGAGCGCCCGAAGCGCCAGCGGGAGGCCGAGAAGCGTGTCATCTTCCGGAACGCCGAAATCCAGCTTCCGAAGCGCCGTGAAATCAAGCGGCACAGCGGGCGAGGGCAGACGGTCCGGCCAGGTCAGCGCATACTGGATGGGGATCCGCATATCCGACGGGCCCAGCTGGGCGATCACGGAGCCGTCCTCGAACTCCACCATAGAGTGGATCACGCTCTGCGGCTGGATCACCACCTGGATCGCGTCCGGCTCCACGTCGAACAGCCACTTCGCCTCGATGACCTCGAGACCCTTGTTGACCATGGTCGCGGAATCAATGGTGATCTTCGGGCCCATGGTCCAGGTCGGATGCGCGAGCGCCTGCGCGGCCGTGACCGTGCGCAGCTCCTCCTTCGTCCTGCCGCGGAAGGGGCCGCCTGAGGCCGTGAGCAGGATCTTACGGATCTTCGCTTCCCCCCTGCCCTGCAGGGACTGGAAAATGGCGGAATGCTCGGAATCCACCGGAAGGATGTGCACGCCGTGCTCCTTCGCCATCGGCATGATCATGTGTCCCGCCGTGACCAGCGTCTCCTTGTTGGCCAGGGCGATATCCTTGCCCGCTTCGATCGCCGCAGCGGTCGGACGGATCCCGATCATGCCCACGATCGCGGTCACCACCGTGTCCGCCTCCGGAAGGGAGGCCAGTTCCAGAAGGCCTTCCATGCCGGAAACGACCCGGCAGGGCAGATCCGCGAGACGGACCCGCAGGTCCGCAGCAGCATTTTCTTCATATACGGCAACAAGGCGCGGCTGAAATTCCCGCGCCTGCTGCTCTGCAAGATCGATTTTCGAACCGCATCCGATCGCTTCGATCACGAAGCGGTCCGGATGCATCCGTGCGACGTCCAGGGTCTGGATCCCGATGGACCCCGTGGATCCCAGGACCGCGAGGTGCTTTCTCATACCTGCATCAGCTCCTGTGTCTTGACGTCCACCGCATCGTCGATCTTCTTCACATACTGATCGACCAGCTTCTGGATCTCGTCCTCGATATCCGCGATCTGGTCCTCGGAAAGTTCCGCGTCCTTCTTCAGCTTCTTCAGCATCTTGTCGGAATCGCGGCGGATATTGCGGACCGCGACCTTCGCGTTCTCGCCCTTCTTCTTCACGTCCTTCACCAGGTCCTTGCGGCGCTCCTCGGTCAGCTCCGGGAAGATCAGCCGGATCACCGTACCGTCGTTGCTTGGGTTGATGCCCAGATCCGACTTCTGGATCGCCTTGGTGATCTCCTTGAGCATGTTCTTCTCCCAGGGAGCGATCTGGATCATCCGTGCCTCAGGGACCGTGACGTTCGCCACGGACTGGATCGGCGTCGGAGCCCCGTAGTATTCTACCATGATCCGGTCGAGAACATGGGGGTTGGCGCGGCCGGCGCGGACGGTCTGCAGTTCTGCCGCGAGATTCTTCAGCGACTTTTCCATTTTATCCTGGTATGCTTTTGCCTGTTCACTCATGGTCCTGTCCTCCCTGCCATGTATTTGCTCAAACCGTCACTCTGGTCCCGTCGATCACGCCGCGCGCCGCATTTGCGATCGCGCCTTCTTCATTGAGGCCGAACACCAGCATCGGCATCCGGTTCTCCTTCGCAAGAACGGCCGCCGCGCCGTCCACGACGCCCAGGCCTTTGGCGACCACTTCCTCGATCGTGATCTCATCGAACTTCTTCGCGTCCGGATTCTTCTTCGGATCGCTGTCGTATACGCCGTCCACTGCCTTCGCGAGCAGGATCTCGTCGGCCTCGATCTCGATTGCCCGCAGCACGGTCGCGGTATCCGTCGAGAAATAGGGATGGCCGGTGCCGCCGGCCAGGAAGATCACCTTTCCCTCATTGAGGGCGCCGACCGCGCGGTCCTTGGAGAACAGTTCGGTAAAGGCTCCGACCTCGAACGG
>ONST01000230.1 GCA_900320575.1 uncultured Eubacteriales bacterium | reverse complement strand
TGACCCAGCTTCGCACGGCCGAGACCGAGAAATACGCGCACGTCACCTTCTTCTTCAACGGCGGCGTCGAGGCGCCGTTCCCGGGCGAGGACCGTCTGCTGGTCCCGTCTCCGAAGGTCGCGACCTATGATCTGCAGCCGGAGATGAGCGCTCCGCAGGTCTGCGACGGCCTTGTGGATGCCATCCGCTCCGGAAAGTACGATGTGATCATCATCAATTTCGCCAACGGCGATATGGTCGGCCATACCGGCGTGGAAGCCGCTGCCGTGAAGGCGGTCGAAGTGGTCGACGAGTGCGTCGGCCGTGCGGTCGAAGCGGTGAAGGAGAACGGCGGCATCATGTTCCTGTGCGCCGACCACGGCAACTGCGACATGATGGTGGACTATGAGACCGGAGATCCCTTTACGGCCCATACGACCAATCCGGTCCCCTTCATTCTGATCAACGCGGATCCGAAGTGGGGCCTCGCCGAGGACGGCCGGCTCTGCGACATCGTTCCGACCATGATCCAGCTGATGGGCTATGAGCAGCCGGAGGAGATGACCGGACACTCGCTGCTGATCGAGCGCTGATCATGACCGCCCTGCGGTGAGCATAAAAAGGAACTTCATGATGTAAAATGATCCGCCGGAGGCTTGTGTGCTCCGGCGGATTTTCTTCCTGTTTGGTATTGTTTTTCCGAAATAAACGTGCTATGATATTAGCTGTGTTTGTTCGGAGGTAGAAAATACGATGGATATTCTGCGGATCATTCTTACGATCATTTATGTGATTGACTGCATCGCGCTGACGGTCATCGTCCTGATGCAGGAAGGCAAGGACGCCGGACTGGGCGCCATCGCAGGCGCGGCGGATACCTACTGGGGCCAGAACAAGGGCAGATCCATGGAAGGCGGACTGGAGAGACTGACCAGGATCCTGGTCGTGATCTTCTTCGTTCTTTCGCTCCTTCTGTCCATGAACTTTCTGAGCGCCTGATATCCGTAAAAAGCATTCGGACTTCGAAACGGATTTGCGGACCTCTGCCTTACTTCAGGCAGAGGTCTCTTTTTACTTACGGAAAGGGGCGGAACATGGCGGAGACGGAAAAGCTGATCGCCAATAATAAAAAGGCCTATCATGAATATTTCATCCTCGAGAAGTATGAGGCCGGCATCTCTCTGGCGGGAACGGAGGTCAAGTCCATCCGCATGGGGAAGTGCTCGATCAAGGAGGCTTACGTGGAGATCCGGGAGGGGGAAGTCCGGATCATCGGCATGAATATTTCTCCCTATGAGAAAGGAAATATCTTCAACCGGGATCCGCTGCGCCCCCGGAAGCTTCTGCTGCACAAGGCGGAGATCCGCAAACTCGGCCACCAGATCCGGGAGAAGGGCTATACGCTGATGCCGCTGCGGGTCTATCTCAAGGGGAGCCTCGTGAAGGTGGAGGTCGGCCTGGCGAAGGGCAAGAAGCTATATGACAAGCGCGCGGACATCGCCGCGAAGGACGTGCGGCGCGAGGCGGAGCGCGAATTCAAGAATGTAAGACTGAGGTAAAGGGCGTTCGATTCCCTTTATAGCGACAAAAAGGAGCCTGCATAAAGCAGACTCCTCTTTGCGCTGGACCAGGCGGGAATCGAACCCGCGTCCGAAAGCCCGTCCATAAGGGCATCTCCCATCACAGCTGTTCTATTAACATTCCCTCGGCAGAGCGGCGGACAGCAGCCTCACTGCTTCGGTAGCTTCATCATACGCCTGCAGGGGCAAAGCTTAGCCTGCATCGTTTCCCGCATAAATGACGCCAGTGACCGGACGTGCGGGTGCACCCGGGTGACGAGCGGCATCAGGCCGCTACTGCAACAGTATTGTTGTCAGCGTTTAATTTTAAGTTCCGGTTGATAACGCGGTCCAGCCCGCGGATGGCTTCCCCGACTTCAGAACCCCCGTCGAAACCATTACTAGCCCCTGTCGGTATGAGGTACTGTAGCACAATTGCGGAGAAATGTCAATGCGCCCGGATGAAGCGCATTTATCGATACGCATGTAAGAGATCTTTTTCATTTCCTTTATCAGACCGCTGTGCTAGAATAGGAACTGACAAATCTGTCAGACTGTTCTGATTCAGGATTCCACCTAAGTGATTTCATACTGCCGCACGATCCGTCCCGGGATGTCCGGGCGGTCTTATGTGCATGCAGAAACGGAGGAGATTATGAATCGAACAGGAAGAAGAATTCCGGGAGCTGTGCTGTGCCTTTTGCTTGTGCTTTGCCTGCTCCTTACGGGGATCCGCAGCGTACAGGCCAGCGCGCTTCCGGCGGAAGCGGTCTCTTCGGAAACCGGGCCTGCCGGTGAGGAGCTTTCCGAAGAGGCGCACCTCCCGGCGGAGGAGCCGGTGGAAGGCCGGACGGAGACGGAAGACGGGGAACCGGACCGGGAGGAGACTCCCGCCGATCCGGGAGCCGGAAAAGAGGTGACCCCGGAAGAAGAGGGGGTCATTCCGGCGGAAGAACGGACAGAAGCAGCCGAAGCTCCTGACAGCTCTGACCCGGATGAGGCGGTGATCTCAGAAGAGGATCTGCCGGATGAGG
>ONST01000169.1 GCA_900320575.1 uncultured Eubacteriales bacterium | reverse complement strand
TGAAGCATCGGGGATTCGAACCCCGGACAACTTGATTAAAAGTCAAGTGCTCTACCACCTGAGCTAATGCTCCACAAAAACAATGCCCGGCCAACCCTGCGGTCTGCCCGGCATCTTTCCGCCTTCGCGGCGAACTGGGCTAGTTGGATTTGAACCAACGAATGCAGCAGTCAAAGTGCTGTGCCTTACCCCTTGGCGATAGCCCATCGCTCAACCGGAGTAAGTCCTCTGACGGCTGAAAGGTGAAAGGAGGGATTCGAACCCTCGACCTCCAGAGCCACAATCTGGCGCGCTAACCAACTGCGCCACTCCCACCATATCCGTGCCTGGAGGGATTCGAACCCCCGACCCACGGCTTAGAAGGCCGTTGCTCTATCCAGCTGAGCTACAAGCACATAATTGCCTGTCCGTCTTCACTTAGGAGAAAACGAAAAGCGGGTGATGGGAATCGAACCCACGTATCCAGCTTGGAAGGCTGGTGTTCTACCGTTGAACTACACCCGCATATCAAACGCAATCATGAGTGGAATCGGGGTGACAGGATTCGAACCTGCGGCTTCCTGCTCCCAAAGCAGGCGCTCTAGCCAAGCTGAGCCACACCCCGTCGCCTCCATACCTTACGGCACGCGCTTTTCCAAAGCGCAATCATTATTATAGGGGCACGCCCCTCATTTGTCAACTGTATTTTCCGTAATTTTTCCAGGCCTGCCAACGCCGGAACGGGCCGGAATCTCACCAGAAGAGGCCCCTCTCCCGCTTCAGAAAATGCAGGAAGAGCTCCGGCTTCCGTCCCTCTTCGAGCTCTGCGATGAGGTAGCTGGGCTTCCTCCCGTCCTGCCGCGGAAAGGTCAGGCTCCCGGGATTGGCCGCCGTCACGAGGGGATGGGAGCGGTCGATCTCCGGAAAATGCGTGTGCCCGTAGAACGCCAGCTCCGCGCCGTGCGAGCGCGCGGTCTCGAACAGGGTCCCGTTGTCCCAGGAGACGCCGAGACGGTGCCCGTGCGTCACGAAGATCCGGTGCCCCGCCAGTTCCACAGTCTCGTCGAAGGCGAGGCGGGTGCTGTAATCGTTGTTGCCCCTCACGATGAGGCAGGGGATCTTCGCGGCCGCGCGCACTTCCTCTTCCTGCTCCTCCACGTCTCCGCAGTGGATGAGGAAAGAGAGATCCTTCTCCGCCTTCAGCGCCCGCTTCAGATTATCAAGCCTTCCGTGCGTATCGCTCACAACAAGTACCCGCATTTATCCCTCCAGCTGGTCCCGCAGCTTCTCCCGCATGGCCCGGAGCGCCTTTCCGCGGTGGCTGATCTCATTTTTCGCTTCCGGAGCGAGCTCCGCCGAATAACAGCCCCGCTCCGGCAGATAGAAGATCGGATCGTAGCCGAAGCCGTTCGCCCCGCGCTCCTCATAGCCGATCCGGCCCTCGAAGGTGTCCTCGCAGACGAATTCCCGGCCGTCCGGGAAGACGCAGGCGATGGCGCACACGAACCGCGCGCTCCGCTCCCCGTCCGGAACGCCCTCGAGGCGGCGGAGGATCTCCGCATTCTTGATGCGGTAAGAGGTCTCCTCTCCCATCCAGCGGGCGGAGTAAATGCCCGGCTCGCCGCCCATGGCGTCCACCACGAGCCCGGAGTCGTCGGCCATCGTGACCTCCCCAGAGGCGGCCATGACGGTGCGTGCCTTAATCAGGGCGTTCTCCGCGAAAGTAGTGCCGTCCTCCACGATGTCTGCCCGGATCCCGGCTTCCTTCATGGAGACGACGTCGAGGCCGATCTCCGCCATGATCGCCCGGATCTCCTTCAGCTTTCCTTCATTTCCCGTCGCAAACAGTACGCGCTTCATGCTCTCCCGTCCTCCTCTTTCGGCCGCCTCGGCGGCTTCGGACCCTGGAACTGGTAATACCGGGTCCGGATCATTCCGTTGTAGATCTTGCGGTTCTTATCCGCCTTCCTTCCGATGTCCCGCTCCGCGTCCTCATAGGACGTGATCAGGTACATGGACCAGCTGTCGAGCCTGCGGAAGGCCTCCCCGATCTCCCTGTAGAGGGCAGGCAGCGCCTCCCGCTCCTCGATCCGCTCCCCGTAGGGGGGATTCGTGATCAGGAAGCCGTATTTCTTCGGATGCCGCAGGTCCTTTACGGCCCGCGTCTGAAAATGGATGCAGTCCGCGACGCCCGCGGCGGCCGCGTTTTCCCGGGCCGCTCTGACAGCCCGGGGATCGATATCATACCCCTGGATATCGCAGGAGACGTCTGTGAGCTCCTGCGACCGCGCCTCCTCGCGTGCTCCCGCAAAGGCCTTCTCCGGAATGATCGACGTCCACTCCTCCGCGAGGAAGGAGCGCTTTCTGCCCGGGGCAATGCGCTTCGCGCGCATGGCCGCCTCGATGGGGATCGTGCCGGAGCCGCAGAAGGGATCCACCAGGATCCGGTCCGCCCTCCAGGGCGTCAGCGCGATGAGGGAGGCCGCAAGGGTCTCGGAGATCGGCGCGATCACCGGCGAGACCCGGTAGCCGCGCTTGTGGAGCGCGCTGCCCGTGGTATCGATGCCGATGGTCACGACGTCCTTCTTGATCGAGACCCGCAGGGGATAGGACGGACCGGTCTCCGGGAACCAGCTGAGCCCGTAGGTCTGCTTCATGCGCTCCACGATCGCCTTTTTCACGATGGACTGGATATCCGGCGGGGAGAAGAGCGCGCTTTTGACCGAGTAGGCCTTCGTGACCCAGAACTTCGCGTCCCGGGGAAGGAACTCCTCCCAGGGGATCTTCTTCGTCCCCTCGAACAGCTCGTCGAAGGTCACGGCGCGGAACTCTCCGGCCCGGATCAGGATCCGCTCCGCGCTCCGCAGAAAGACGTTCGCCCGCGCGGCGTCCTCCGGAGCGCCGGAGAACGCGATCCTCCCGTCCTTCACCGAAAGGACCGGAAAGCCCAGATCCGTCAGTTCCCGCTTCAAGACCGCCTCCAGGCCGAAATGGCAGGGTGCCAGAAATTCCATATTCCTCCATTTCTGCGGGAAATGGGCCGGAAACCGGACCAAATCCCCGCAAATTCTTCATTTTTTCACGCGTTTTGGGTGAATTTGTTAAATTTTTGTTGCATTTTCAAAAAGGATGTCCTATAATCAACCTTGTAAAAGAATTTACCCTTCAAAAATTTTTTTACAACCCCTTATTAATTATTTATACTCCCCTGAAAGGACTTCGGTAGCTCCCCTACCGGAGTCCTTTCGCGTCTGCGGCGGACTTCGGCGCAGACCGGGAAAGGAAGAAGAACAGCACGGTCCGTCCGGATCGTGCTGATCGTTCTTCTTACAGATTCTCTTTCAGGAACTGCTCGATGGCCGCCGCTGCGGCTTCCTCGTCCTCGCCTTCCACCCGGATCTCCACTTCCTGATCCTGACGGATGCCCAGGGTCATGACCTGCATCAGTTTCTTGCCGTCTGCCATCTTGCCGTTTCCGCAGATCGTGACGTTCGCCGCGTGATTCTTGATCTCCTTGACCAGATTTCCGGCAGGTCTGGCATGAATGCCCACCGGATCCGTGATCGTGTACGTAAATGACTTCATGCTTCCATCCCCCGCGCATAAAAGCGCCGCACTTCACGATAAGTTCCGATTTGATTGTACCATACCGCCCGCAGGGTGTCAAAAAGATCAGAAGGCCTTTTCGAGCGCCTGCGCCACATCTTCCACGAGATCCTCTCCGGCCTCGAGTCCGCAGGACATCCGGACCAGTCCTCCGGAGATGCCGGCCGCCTTCAGCTCTTCTTCTGTCATCTGGCGGTGCGTGGAGCTGGCCGGGTGCAGGCAGCAGCTTCTGGCGTCCGCCACATGGGTCTCGATCGCGAAGACCTTCAGTTCCTTCATGAAGCGCTCCGCTGCCGGCTTTCCGCCCTTCACCTCGAAGGAAACGACGCCGCAGGAGCCGTCCGGCAGGTATTTCTGCGCCAGCTCATAGTAGGGATCGCCGGGAAGAGACGGATAATTGACCTTCTCCACCTGCGGATGGGTGCTCAGGAACTTCGCCAGGGCGAGGCCGTTCGAGCAGTGCTGCTTCATGCGGACGTGCAGGCTCTCCAGCCCCAGGTTCAGCAGAAACGCGTTCTGCGGGGCCTGAATGGAGCCGAAATCGCGCATCAGCTGGGCCGTGGCCTTGGTGATAAACGCGCCTTCCTTCCCGAACTTCTCCGCATAGGTGATGCCGTGATAGCTGTCGTCCGGCGTGGTCAGACCCGGGAATTTCTCCGCGTGGGCCATCCAGTCGAACTTTCCGGAGTCCACGATGCAGCCGCCGACGGCGGCGCCGTGGCCGTCCATGTACTTGGTGGTGGAATGGGTGACGATGTCCGCGCCCCACTCAAAGGGCCGGCAGTTCACCGGGGTCGCGAAGGTATTGTCCACGATGAGCGGTACGCCGTGGGCGTGGGCCGCGTTCGCGAACTTCCCGATGTCGAGGACCGTCAGCGCCGGATTGGCGATGGTCTCGCCGAAGACCGCCTTCGTGTTGGGGCGGAAGGCTGCCTCGAGCTCCTCCTCCGTGCAGTCCGGATTGACGAACGTGAACTCGATGCCCATCTTGCGCATGGTCACCTGGAAGAGGTTGAAGGTCCCTCCGTAGATCGTGGAGCAGGCCACCACGTGGTCCCCGCAGGAGGCCAGATTGAACACCGCAAAGAAGGAGGCCGCCTGGCCGGAGGAGGTCAGCATCGCTGCCGTTCCGCCTTCCAGCTCCGCGATCTTCGCCGCCACGTAGTCGTTGGTCGGGTTCTGCAGGCGGGTATAGAAATAGCCGCTCGCCTCCAGATCGAAGAGCTTTCCCATGTCGGCGCTGGTATCATACTTGAAGGTCGTGCTCTGTACGATGGGAATCTCCCGGGGTTCTCCGTTGCCGGGGCGGTATCCGCCCTGCACACAGGTCGTTTCAATCCTGCTCATTGTCTTCACCTCACAAAAATCTGTACTGTCTTCTCAGCCCGCGCCATATCAGGCGCCGCAACAGTCATTGTACCATAGTTTTATCCGGCCTGCCATCCGTTTCCTGCAGATATCTCCAGATATATCCGCCGTCCGAGCGCCTTCTGTAGCGGCAGACGCTGGAAATATGGCTGATATGGCAGTATTCCTCCGCCTCCTTCACGCTGTCGAAGACGCGGACCGGCTCGTAGTCCATCGTATACTGGATGACTTTGCGTTTCTTCATCTTCCCTCCTTCTCCGGTTCCGTGCACGAAAAACAGACAGTACGCGTACTGTTTTCCGTGAGCTGTTCCAATCTGTAATGCTGAAAGATCTGCCGGACCGGCAGGAAGGAATGCAGTTTTATTTTACTCCGTTTTCCGGAGAACTGTAAAGAGCGGATTTCGCTTTCCGGCGGGCGCGCTGGAGCGCGTTGTCTACGCTTTTTTCCGTGCGTCCCAGCTTCCGGGCGATCTCCCGGTAATCGAGGCCGGCGATCGCGTACTCAAGCACGGTCTTCTCCAGGTCGGAAAGGGCGGAGCGGACGGTGCGCAGCACCTCCTCGCGGCGTTCCTCTCCCATCACGATCATCTCCGGATCCGCTTTTCTTCTGGAAAATGCCGCCTCCCACTCCTCGTCCGTCAGGGAGACGTAGCTGTTGAGCGGCTGGTTCTTCTCCCTGAGGGACGCCTCGATGGCATGGGAGATCTGGCGGTCGATGCACAGGGCCGCGAAGGTGCGGAAGGAAGCGTCCCGGTCCTGCCGGTAATCCCGCACCGCCTTGTAGAGGCCGATCATCCCCTCCTGAATCAGGTCGTCCCGGTCTCCGCCCACCAGGAAGCGGGCGCTGGAGATCCTGCGTACCAGAGATTTGTATTTTTCCATGAGATAATCCATGGCTTCGCCGTCGCCCTGCCGGGTGAGCTGTACGATCTCCGCATCGCTCAGCCCGGAATAGGCGCGTTTTTCCGTGAATTTCATCGCGTTAACCCCGCTGCC
>ONST01000127.1 GCA_900320575.1 uncultured Eubacteriales bacterium | reverse complement strand
TTTGCGAAGCGGTGCTTCGCGCGGGTCCTCCCGTCCGAAGAATCCGTCGCGGCCTGCCGGGAGGCGGGGCTGCCCCGGAACCGCATTCTGGCGCTGCAGGGACCCTTCGGCACCGAATTCAACAAGGCGGTGATCCGCGAGTATCAGATCAGCTGGACCGTGACCAAGGATTCCGGCGAGGCCGGCGGCTTTCCGGAGAAATGCCGCGCCGCGGAGGAGACCGGGACAGGCCTTGTGATCATCGGCCGGCCCGCGGAGGAGACGGACACCTGTCCTTTTGCGGAGGCGGTCCGGCGCCTTTCGGAGAGCTTCTCCATCGCTCCGCAGGAGCTGGTGCTGACCGCGATGGGTCCCGGCGATCCGGAGCTCCTGACCCGCGAAGCTTTGGAGACGGTGCGGTCCGCGGACGTCCTCATCGGCGCGAAGCGCCTGCTTGAGACCGCCTTTGCCCTGCGTCCGGCAGGGGAGAAGACCCCGCATCTTATGTCTTTTGCGCCGGAAGAGATCCTCGCATTTTTAAGAGAACATCCGGAATACCGGCGCGCGGCCCTGCTCTATTCGGGGGACATCAGCACCTATTCCGGTGCGAAGGCCTTAAGGGCGCTCGCGAAGGACGAATTTGCGGTCACGGCCTGCCCGGGGCTCTCCTCGATCGCTTATTTTCTTGGAAAGACCGGCGTTTCGCAGGAGGAGACCTGCATCGTCAGCATCCACGGACGGGAGGGAAATCTGATCCCTCTCGTGCGCGCGAACCGCTATGTGCTGGCCCTCGTGGGAAATGAGGGCGACGTGCGGGCCTGCGCCCAGGCGCTGGTCGATTTTGCGATGCCCCAGGTGAAGATCACCGTGGGCGAGCGCCTCTCCTATCCGGAGGAGCGGATCTATACCGGCCTCCCGAACGAGATGTGCACGCATCTGACGGACCGGCTGGCCCTGGTCCTCTTTGAAAATGCCTGGCCCGAGCGCGTCCCGCAGGGCTTCGGCCTGCCGGACAGCTCCTTCGTCCGCGGAAAGGTGCCGATGACGAAGCGCGAGATCCGCGCGTCCGCCCTTTCGCGCCTCGGTCTTCGTGAGGATTCCGTGGTCTGGGACGTGGGGGCCGGCACCGGCTCCGTCTCGGTGGAAGCCGCGCTGCACGCGCCGCGCGGGGAGGTGTACGCCATCGAGCGGAGACCGGACGCCTGGGAGCTGCTGCTTACAAACCGCAAAAAGTTCGGCTGCGAGCAGCTGACTGTGGTTGCGGGAGAGGCCCCGGAGTGCCTCGCAGATCTGCCCGCTCCGGACGCGGTCTTTATCGGCGGGAGCGGCGGCATGCTGCCGGGGATCCTGGCGGCGGTCTTCGAGAAGAATCCGGATGCATGCGTGGTGGTGACGGCAGTGACCTATGAGACGGAGGGTGAACTGCTGCGGCTGCGGAGCGATCCGGAGGTCGCGAAGGTCCTCGACATCCATTTTACGGAGCTCCTCGCGGTCCGGGAACAGGAGGCGGGCGATTACACGCTCCGCCGCGCGGAGAGCCCGGTGCTGATCGCGGAGATCAAAAGAAACAGGGAAGAAACGTAAGAGAACAGGAGGGAGCGGCTTGAAACGGCATCTGCCCAGGATCCTCATCACGGCGGAGCGGAGCGGCAGCGGAAAGACCACCGCTGTCTGCGGCCTTCTGGCGCTTCTGAAACGGAAGGGCCTTGTTCCGGCTGCCCTGAAGATCGGGCCGGACTACATCGATCCGATGTTCCACCGGGCCGTCCTGGGGATCCCCACCGGGAATCTGGACACCTTTTTCACGGAGCCGGAGCCCGCGCGGAGCATTCTTCTCGCCGACACGGAGGGGGCGGATCTGGCGGTCCTCGAGGGCGTGATGGGCTATTTCGACGGCCTGGGAGGCACCTCCTCCCGCGGGAGCGCCTGCGAGGCGGCGGCTGTGACCGGCACGCCGGCGGTCCTCGTGGTCAGCGCGAAGGGCGGGAGCGTCTCCTGCGCGGCGTCCGTGAACGGGTTCCTGAAGTTCCGTCCCGACGTGGAGACGCCCGCGGACAACGGCATCGCCGGGGTGATCCTGAACCGGGTCTCTCCGATGTACTATCCGAAGCTCCGGCGCGTGATCGAAGAGACGTGCGGCGTACCGGTCCTCGGGTATATCCCTGAGCG
>ONST01000048.1 GCA_900320575.1 uncultured Eubacteriales bacterium | reverse complement strand
CTCCTCCGGGGATCGCGCCCAGAATGCCGGCCTTGCAGGCGGTCTCGATGAAGATGTTCTTTGCCTGCCGAAGCGGCGTCCGCGCGACCTTGCTTTCCGAAGGAATATCCCGGCTGGTCTCCAGGAACCGCCTGAGGCGTGCGGGATCTCCCTTCGCGATGACGCGGTACAGCTTCTGCTCAAAATCATAGGTGCTGTGGGGCGCTTCGTACTCCTTGGCTTCGACTGCGGTCCGGAGGGCATCCGTACTGCGCGAGGCCGAACGCCGGGAATCTTCCGTGTAGTAATCTTCGATCCGGGCCTCTTTGCCGTTCAGGATGAAATGCAGAAAGGTCAGGATCCGGATCAGCTGCGGATGGGAGGTGAGCGGGATCGAATACAAAAGCCCTTCTACCTCCTCCCGGTGCTCCGGACGGACGTGGGCATCCGCGAAATAATCCCGCACCAGCTCCTTTGTCAGGGGCACGGTGAACACCGGGCCCAGGAACAGGTCATATCCGGTGCCCTCGATGCGGATGTGCCCGTACTCCAGATTGGGATTGACTGCGGAAAATTCGGGATTGCGGTCCGGCTCATAAAGGATCCAGTCATCCGGCGGATCGAGCCCCAGCATCTCGCTCATGGCGGAATAGATGACATGGCCGTCCCGGCAGAGATTGACGGGGATCCCCAGAACCGAATACAGTTTTTTTGCAAATAAGAGATAGTCCATACCGCACCTCCCCAAATGGAAGCTCCAAAATTAAGTATAGGCGGAAAAGAAAGGGAAAACAAGGCGGAAAATTACAATCACGGACGGAATTCCGCAATATCCGGCAGCGGGCTTCTGCTATCCTTGTCTCAGATCAGGAAACATCTGTATTACATGATCAGGAGGCAGTTATGAAACAGAACATTCGTATCTCCATGACGGAAGCCAATCAGGGCGTTCTGAATTTTTCTCATCTGCTGGACGCGCCGGCCGGAAAGCACGGCTTTGTCCGCGTAAAAGACGGACATTTTATGTTCGAGGACGGGACACGCGCGAAGTTCCTCGGCTTTAATATCGCCACCCGTTCCAATACGCCGACGCATGAGGACGCCGAGCGGCTGGCCGAACGCTTCGCCAGCATGGGTGTCAATGTGATCCGCATGCATGCGGCGGACTGCCCTCCCGGCGACGGTGTGGGGAACTGGTCCAGCAGCCGTAAGACGCCGCTTCTTGATTACAGCCGGGGCACGACCCGCTTCTTCCACCCGGAGGGACTGGACCGCTTCGATTATCTCGCCGCGAAGCTGAAGGAGAAGGGCATTTACCTGCACGTCGATCTGCTGGTGGCCCGCGATTTCCTGGAAGGCGACGGGCTGGACTATCCGGGAGGCTTCCCGCTCTGCACGAAGCGCTATCCCGTCTACAATGAGCGGCTGATCCAGCTCCAGAAGGAATACGCGAAGGCCTATCTGTGCCATGTGAATCCCTATACCGGCCTTGCTCCGGTGGATGATCCGGCGGTCATTACCGTTCAGATGACCAACGAGGAGAGCGCGATCAAAGGCAATCCGGGGACCGAGGGAGACAAGAGACTGGATCCCTACCGCGATGAGGTGCAGCAGCGGTTCAATGAATTCCTGCTGATGAAATACTTTACCCGGGAGCGCCTCGCCGAGGCCTGGACACTGGACGGCGTCTGCGCCCTCGGAGATGACGAAGATCCGAAGGAAGGCACGGTGCGGGTGATCGAGGGCGGTTTCTATCAGCCCGCGAACGAGCCCATGGGACCGTGGGACGCTCCGGACGGACCCGCCCGCTACGCGGATTTCATGGAGTTCGGCACCTGGCAGAACCGCCGGTTCTATCAGGAAATGAAGGATTATCTGATCTCTCTGGGCGTTAAGGTCCCGATCGCGGCCAGCAATCTGATCGCAGGCGCGGCGGATGTCTACGGACATACCGACGGGGATCTGATGGAGAACAACACCTATTTCAATCACCCGATGCTGCCGGTGCAGGACGGCGCCTATATGGCCTACGGCCCGACGGAATATGTCTCCACCAATCCGCTGACCATGCAGCAGGGAGCCGGTTCCATGGCCACCTCGCTGCTCAGCCTCGGTTCCGTGGCGGTCGTACACGGCAAGCCGT
>ONST01000122.1 GCA_900320575.1 uncultured Eubacteriales bacterium | reverse complement strand
TTGCCCGCGTAAGCGCCGGTATTTTCCACGGAAGCGGTCACCGTGACCGTCTCCCCGTCAAGGGAAATGCCGGTGTTCTCCACGGCAAAGGACGTATAGCTGAGGCCGTAGCCGAAGGGGAAGAGCGGCTTAACGCCGGCCGTGTCAAAATAGCGGTAGCCCACGTAGACGCCCTCGTAATAGCGGGTCTCGTCGATGTCGCCGAATTCTCCGAGCGTGGGATAGTCCTCCCAGGCCGCCCAGGTGCTGGCCAGCTTTCCGGACGGATTCTGCTTTCCGAGCAGGATCTGCGCGAGCGCCAGGCCGGTGTCCGCGCCCAGCTGGGACAGATAGAGGATATTTTCCACTTCGAGGACCGGGGAGAGATCCACCACGCCGCCGGTATTGAGCACCAGCATGAACTTCGGATACTTCTCCTTAAGAGCCAGGATATCGCGGATCTCGGTCTGGGTAAGACGGATATCGCCCTCGGCGTCGGTGCGGTCATTTCCCTCTCCGGAAATGCGCGCCAGCACGTAGACCGCCGTGTCCGCGTCGCCGTCCAGCGGCAGCTCATACTCCGGCTCCGGCATCACGGCGCCCATGCCGAACATCACGGCCGGCATATGGGCCTTCCGGGCCTGTGCCTTGATATCCGCGATGAAATCCTTCTTCGACTGTTCCAGGATCTCGTCGTAGTCGTTGAGCCAGCCCTTGGTCACCAGCGTGAAGCCGGACTTCTCCAGGCCCGTCTCGACATTGACTGTAAAGCGGGAATTCACGTCGCCGGAGCCCGTGCCGCCTTTGATCGTGTGGCGCACGCCGCTGCCGAAGGCTGCGATTCTGCCCGGGGCCTCCAGCGGGAAGTCGCCGTTGCTCTTTAAGAGCACCGCGCACTCGGCCAGATATTTGCGGACCCGCTTCAGATGTTCCTTCTCGTATGCTTCCATTTTCATATACAGTTTCCTCCGTGGAAAGGATCAGTTCTTACTGTAAAGTATAGCAGAAATGCCGCCGTTTCCATAGTAAAAAATGCACCGGCCCCCAAAAGGGACCGGTGCCGGTCATGTTTCTGATCCTGTTCGGATTATTTGTACAGACCTCTCTTGACGTAGGTCGTGTGCAGCAGGTGATGCGCCTTCTCGCCGCCGATCTCGCCCAGATACTCCTCATACATCTTGTTGAGGGAGACGTTCTGGTGAGACTTGCGGTTCTCAGCCGCCTCATCCAGCTGATACAGAGCGGAAGCTCTCTTCGCGCGGTAATCCGTGAAGTTCCGGATCTCCGCGGAGACCTGAGGCTGGCCGCCGCCGTTGATGCAGCCGCCCGGGCAGGCCATGATCTCGATGAAATCATAGTGCTCTTCGCCGCTTCTGACCTTGTTCAGCAGCTCTCTGGCGTTGGCAAGGCCGTGCGCGACCGCCACGCGGACAGAGATCTCGCCGACCGTGTAGGTGGCTTCCTTGATGCCCTGCAGGCCGCGGACTTCCTTGAATTCCACCGGCGTGTTGACATCGTCCTTGGTGATCCAGTAGACAGCCGTACGGAGAGCAGCCTCCATAACGCCGCCGGTCGTGCCGAAGATGACGGCGCCGCCGGTGTACTCGCCCATCGGGTCGTCGAACTTCTCGTCCGGAAGCTCCTCGAACTGCAGGCCGACCTTCTTGATCATTCTGGCCAGCTCACGGGTGGTGATGACGTGGTCGACGTCCGGATATCCGGTCGCATCCTGGTCGTCACGCTTGCACTCGAACTTCTTCGCGGTACAGGGCATGACGCTGACGGTAACGATATCCTTCGGATCGATGCCGTTCTTCTCCGCCAGATAGGACTTGAGCATCGCGCCCTGCATCTGGTGCGGGGACTTGCAGCTGGACAGGTTGTCGGTCAGATCCGGGAAATAGTGCTCGCAGAACTTGACCCAGCCCGGGCTGCAGGAGGTGATGAGCGGAAGCTTGCCGCCGTTGGTGAAGCGGTCAAGGAACTCATGCGCCTCTTCGAGGATGGTCAGGTCGGCGCCGTAGTTGGTGTCGAACACGCCGTCGAAGCCGAGGCGGTGCAGAGCGGCAGCCATCTTGCCTTCGACCGGAGTTCCGATCGGATAACCGAAGGCTTCGCCGAGGGCAGCACGGACAGCCGGAGCGGTCTGGACGTAGACGGTCTTGGTCGGATCGTTGATCGCGGCGAAGACGTCTGCGGTGTTGTCCTTCTCATACAGCGCGCCGACCGGGCAGACGTTGATGCACTGTCCGCAGTCCACGCAGGAGGTGTTGTTGAGCGGCATATCATAGGCGCAGCCGATGGCGGTCTTGAAGCCGCGGTTGTTCGCGCCGATGACGCCGATGCTCTGATACTTCTCGCAGGCGGCCGTGCAGCGGCGGCAGAGGATGCACTTGTTGTTGTCGCGGACCATATGCGGAGCGGAGGCGTCGAGCTCGAACTTGTTCATCTCGCCCTCATACTCATGCGCATTGTCCACGCCGTACTCCTGGCAGAGGGTCTGCAGTTCGCAGTGACCGCTGCGGACGCAGGACAGACACTCCTTGTTGTGATCCGAAAGGATCAGCTCCAGGGTCTTCTTGCGGGATTCCAGCACGCGAGCGGTGTTGGTAAAGACCTCCATGCCCTCGAAGATCGGGTATACGCAGGCGGTGACCAGTGTACGGGCGCCCTTGACCTCGACCACGCAGATACGGCAGGCGCCGATCTCGTTGATCTCCTTTAAGTAGCACAGGGTCGGAATCTTGATGTGCGCAAGACGAGCAGCTTCCAGAATCGTGGAACCAGCCGGTGCGCTGACATCCATACCGTTAATCTTGATGTTTACATCAGCCATGGTTGTTCCTCCTTCTTCATCCTTTGCTGATCGCGCCAAACTTGCAGTTGTCCATGCAGGCGCCGCACTTCAGGCACTTGCTCTGATCGATGACGTGCGGTTCCTTGACCTTGCCGCTGATGCAGCCGGCCGGGCAGTTCCGCGCGCAGAGCGTGCAGCCTTTGCACTTCGCCGGGTCGATCTTGTACTGCAGGAGAGCCTTGCAGACGCCGGCCGGGCACTTCTTGTCGACAACGTGCGCGACATACTCATCACGGAAATACCGCAGAGTGGAAAGGACGGGGTTCGGAGCAGTCTGGCCAAGGCCGCAGAGGGCGTTGTCCTTGATATACTTGCCCAGCTCTTCCAGACGGTCCAGATCCTCGAGGGTTCCCTGACCCTTGGTGATCTTGTCGAGGATCTCGTACATGCGGCGCGTACCGATACGGCACGGCGTGCACTTTCCGCAGGACTCGTCGACCGTGAAGTCAAGGAAGAACTTCGCGATATCCACCATGCAGTTGTCTTCGTCCATGACGATCAGACCGCCGGAACCCATCATGGAGCCGATGGCGATCAGGTTGTCGTAGTCGATCGGAACGTCGTAATGCTCAAGCGGGATGCAGCCGCCGGAAGGTCCGCCGGTCTGGGCAGCCTTGAACTTCTTGCCGTTCGGGACGCCGCCGCCGATCTCTTCCACGACTTCGCGGAGAGTGGTTCCCATCGGGATCTCCACCAGACCGGTGTTGTTGATCTTGCCGCCGAGAGCGAAGACCTTGGTGCCCTTGGACTTCTCGGTTCCCATGGAAGCGAACCAGTCAGCGCCGTTCAGGATGATCTGCGGGATGTTCGCCCAGGTCTCAACGTTGTTGAGGATCGTGGGACGCTGGAACAGACCGGAGACTGCCGGGAACGGAGGACGCGGACGCGGCTCGCCGCGCTTGCCTTCGATAGAGGTCATCAGAGCGGTCTCCTCGCCGCAGACGAACGCGCCGGCGCCGAGACGGAGTCCGATATCAAAGTTGAAGCCAGTGCCGAAAATGTCGTTGCCGAGGAGGCCGTATTCCTTCGCCTGCTTGATGGCGATCTGAAGTCTCTGGACCGCGATCGGGTACTCGGCACGGACGTAGATGTAACCCTGGCTGGCGCCGATGGCATAACCTGCGATGGCCATGGCCTCGAGCACGGCGTGGGGATCGCCTTCAAGGACGGATCTGTCCATGAATGCGCCCGGGTCGCCTTCGTCGGCGTTGCAGCAGACGTACTTCTGGCCGCCGTCCTGGACCAGGTTTCTGGCCAGCTGCCATTTCTTACCGGTCGGGAAACCGGCGCCGCCTCTGCCGCGCAGGCCGGAAGCGAGGATGACGTCAATGACCTCGTCCGGGGTCATCTCGGTCAGGACCTTGCCGAGGGCTTCGTAGCCGCGGGTCCCGATGTATTCGTCAATATTTTCCGGGTTGATCACGCCGCAGTTGCGGAGCGCCACACGGACCTGCTTCTTCGCGAATTCGGTGTCGTTGTAGGACTTGACGCCGCCGTTGTCCTTGTCTTCCTCTCTGTAGACGAGACGCTGAACGATACGTCCCTTGAGAAGATGCTCGGACACGATCTCGGGAATGTCTTTCACATCCACCTTGGAATAGAACACGCCTTCCGGATAGACGACGACGATGGGGCCGAGTGCGCACAGGCCATGACATCCGGTCTGGACGAGGGCGACTTCCTTTTCAAGGCCCTTCGCCTCAAGTTCTGCTTTAAAGGTATCCTGGATTTTCGCGCTGCCGGAAGAGGCGCAGCCGGTTCCTCCGCATACCAGTACATGTGCACGATACATACTGCTTCCTCCTCCTTACTTCCCTGGGGTAATCGTTGCCGGAATCAGATATTCATTCACGATCTGGCCGCCCTGCAGATGGCGGGTCACGACCTCTTCGGCCTTTTCAGCGTCCATATGAACGTAGGTGACCTTCGGCTTGCCCGGCTCATAGATCTCGACGATCGGCTCGTAGCGGCAGATGCCGATGCAGCCGGTCTGCGTGACCACGGTGTTCTTGATCCCGCGCTCCTGAACGAGCTCGGCGAACTTGTTGAGTACGGGGCGCGCGCCGGCGGCGATGCCGCAGGTCGCCATGCCGACTACGACACGGGTCTGGTCCTCGCC
>ONST01000067.1 GCA_900320575.1 uncultured Eubacteriales bacterium | reverse complement strand
GCCGTCGAGCGCGCGGACGTGGTCGTCATCGTGATCGACGCGGTGGAGGGGATCTCCGAGCAGGACGCGAAGATCGCCGGCATCGCCCACGAGCGGGGCAAGGGCATCGTGATCGCGGTCAACAAGTGGGACGCGGTCAAAAAGGAGACCAACACGCCGAAGGAATACGAGAAGAAGATCCGCAGCGTGCTCTCGTACCTGTCCTATGCGGAGGTGCTGTTCATCTCCGCCGAGACCGGCCAGCGCCTCCCGAAGCTCTTCCAGACCATCGAGATGGTGCTGGAGAACCAGAACCGGCGCGTGGCGACCGGCGTGCTCAACGAGATCATGATGGAGGCGGTGGCTCTCAATACGCCGCCTACAGACAAGGGAAAACGGCTGAAGCTCTTCTATATCACCCAGGTCGCGGTGGCGCCGCCCACCTTCGTGATCTTCGTCAACGATAAGGAGCTGATGCATTTCTCCTACACGAGGTATCTCGAGAACCAGATCCGGAATTCTTTCGATTTCCGGGGAACCATGCTGCGGATGATCATCCGCGAACGGTCCGAGAAGGACCAGCCGAACTGATCGGCAGGAGGGAAACAGATGCTTTTCCGTCTTCTGAGCCTTGTCATTGGCTATATTTTCGGTCTCTTTCAGACTTCCTACATCTTCGGAAAACGGCACGGCCTCGACATCCGCACAAAGGGCTCCGGAAATGCCGGCATGACGAACACGATGCGCGTCTTCGGCAAAAAAGCGGGCGCTCTGGTGCTGATCTGCGACGCCCTGAAGTGCTTCCTGGCCTTTTACGCGGCCTATTATCTCCTGGGACGCGGCCAGAGCGATCCGGGAATCCTCTACGGGGTCTACGCGGGTGCCGGCGCCATGATGGGGCACGATTTCCCGTTCTACATGGGATTTAAGGGCGGCAAGGGCGTGGCCTGCTGCGCGGGCTTTGCGATCGCCATCTATCCGCCGGCCTTCGTGTTTGGGATCTCGGTGTTCCTGCTGGTGGTCTTCCTGTCGAAATATGTCTCTTTAGGGAGCCTCACCGCAGTCCTCTCGTTCATCGTTTTCGTGATCATCATGGGGCAGACCGGGCATCTGGCGATTGCGGGAACGCACCGCATCGAGTGCTACATCGTCATGCTCCTGATGGCGGCTCTCGTCTACTGGCAGCACCGTGCGAATATCGGCCGACTGCTCTCCGGAACGGAGCGCAGGATCGGCTCAAAGGCATAAGGAGTGAACATGAGTCAGATCGCAGTAATCGGATCCGGTGCCTGGGGGCTTGCGCTTGCATCCCATCTGGCGCGGATGAACCATGACGTCCTGGTCTGGTGCCATGCGGAAGAGGTGGCGGATCAGCTCCGGGAAAGCGGCGTCTTTGCAGGCTTTCCCGATGTCGTGCTGCCGTCCTCCATCCGCTATACCGCGGATCTTCAGGAGGCGGCCGCAGATCAGGACCTTCTGATCTTTGCCGTCGCTTCTCCCTTTACGAGGAGCACCGCGAAGCGGATCGCGCCGTATATCCGGGAAGGCCAGCGCATTACGGCCGTGACCAAGGGCGTGGAGGACGGGACGTATGCGACCCAGGTGGAGATCATCCGGCAGGAGATCCCCTGCGCGGCGGTCTCGGCCCTGTCCGGACCGACCCATGCCGAGGAAGTGGTGCGGTCGCTCCCGACCACCATCGTTTCCGCCAGTGAAGATCCGGAATTCGCCGCTTTCGTCCAGGATCTCTTTATGAACGAATTCCTCCGGGTCTACACCAGCACCGACGTGACCGGCGTGGAACTCGGCGGTTCTCTGAAAAATGTCATCGCGCTTGCCGCGGGCATCGCCGACGGCATCGGTTACGGGGATAATCTGAAGGCGGCGCTGATCACGCGCGGGATCCACGAGATCTGCGGACTGGCGGTAAAGCTGGGCGCGCGCTATGAGACCCTCTGGGGCCTGAGCGGCATGGGGGACCTGATCGTGACCTGTGCCTCGATGCACAGCCGGAACCGGCGCGCGGGCATCCTGATCGGGCAGGGAAAAACGATGGAAGAGGCCATGGCCGAAGTGGGCCAGGTCGTGGAAGGCGTCTATTCCGCGAAAGCGGCGGTGGGCCTGGCGGAGCGCTGCGGCGTGGAACTGCCCATTTCCCGGGAAGTGAACCGGGTGCTTTTTGAGCATAAAGATCCGCAGCAGGCGGTGCGGGACCTTCTGCTGCGGGAACGTAAGGCGGAGTGATCAGATCCGGAGATCGTCCGGAATGTTCGCGGCCCGGAAATTTTCATTGAGACCGTCGATCGCGGTCATTTCGGCTTCTTCCAGTTCGAAATCGAAGATCTGGCTGTTTTCCAGCAGCCGGTCCGGGCGGACGGATTTCGGGATGACAGCGGCTCCTTTCTGGACCAGCCACCGGAGACCGATCTGCGCGGTGCTCCGGTGGTATTTTTCTGCCATCCGGACCAGGATGTCGCGGTCGAGATAGGCACCGCGCGCCAGCGGCGCGTAGGCCTGGACGGCAATCCCGCTGTCCTGACAGAAGGTGCGGAGCGGATCCCGGTTCCATAAGGGATGGTATTCGATCTGGTTGACCGCGGGCATCACGTCGGAGTGTTCCATCAGATCCCGGAGCTCAGCCTCCGAGAAATTGGAAACGCCGATGGCCCTGGCGCGGCCGGAGCGGTAGATCTTCTCCATGGCGCGCCAGGTCTCGAGATAACACCCCGGCACCGGCCAGTGGATCAGATAGAGATCGACGTAATCAAGGCCCAGGCGTTCCAGAGAGCGGGAGAAGGCTCCCTCGATGTCCCCGATCCGCTGGGCGGTATTCCAGACCTTTGTAGTGACGAAAAGATCGTCTCTTGCGAGACCGCAGCTGCGGATGCCCGCTCCGGTCTGTTCTTCATTTTTATAGGCGGACGCGGTGTCGAACAGCCGGTAGCCCATCTGTACGGCGGTCCGGATCGAGGAAGCGGTGTCTTCTCCGGATTTATACAGCCCGAGCCCCAGCACCGGCATCACGGTCCCGGTATTCAGTGTGATCAGTTTCTCCATGATTCCTCCCTGGCAGACCGGTTCCGGTCTTGAATCGATGATGAAGTTTTGTTATTGTAGCATACAGATATGAATAAAAGGAAAACGAATGTTTACAAAAGCATTACGGAGGTGACCATGCGAATACCTGATATCATGAAAGAACGGATGACCCTGTCCTTTGAAGTATTTCCGCCCAAGGAAGACCAGCCTCTGGAGCCGCTCCTTGCGGTGCTGGACCGCCTGTATCCGATGCAGCCGGATTTCATCAGCTGCACCTGCGGGGCCGGTGGGACCAACGCCGGGAGGCATATGGAGATCTGCCAGTCGATCCTGGAAGCGGAGAACCCCACGGTGCCGATCTCCCATTTTACCTGCATCGGAAGGCACAAGGACGATATCCGGGAGCAGATGCGGCGCTGCCTCGATCTGGGCATCGACCATCTGCTGGCGCTCCGGGGAGATATCCCGGCCGGCTGGGAGGGGACCCGCGGCGATTTCTCCCACGCCAGCGAGCTGATCGGCTTTCTCAGGGAGGAGTTCGGGGACCGCTTCGTGATCGCGATGGCGGGCGCCCCGGAAAAGCATATCGAGGCCCGCACCTTCGCGGAGGATATCGCGCATCTTAGGATGAAGCAGGACGCGGGAGCAGATTTCCTGATGACCCAGCTCTGCTACGACGTGGAGCGCTTCAAAGAGTGGCTCGATAAGATCCGCACGGCCGGGATCCACATTCCTGTGGACGTCGGCATCATGCCGGTGCTGACGAAGAAATCCGTGATCCGGATGTGCCTGGGCATGAACGGCTGCTCGATCCCGCAGCCGCTGGCGGAGCTGATCAGCCGGCATTACAACGATTCTGACGAGGATTTCATGAAGGCCGGCATTGAATTTACGATCCGCCAGGTATACGAGTATATGGCCCTGGGGATCGGCGGGCTGCATTTCTACAGCCTGAACAAGGCGGACGCGGTGCTTGAGATCTGCGAGGGCTGCGGCCTCAGCCACCGGAAGTAGAACTGTGAAAACTGCCCGAAATCTGCGCGTATTTCCGCGGAATTCGGGCAGTTTCCTGTCTTGTATGCGGTGCGGATTTCCTGTAAAATAGAATTGAAACTGGAAAGTAGAGTAGGCAGCTGCGCGTTAAGTGCCATGTGTACGGGATGTTGACCATGGACGAAGCACCGGGGATGTAAGGTGCGCGGTGCACTGCCGCTTCCGCTACTGCATCCGGAGAGTCTCTCTTCGGTGTGGCATGTTCCTTATGGGGACTGTATCCGGCGGAATCCAATTTCGGGTTCCGCCGTTTTCTTTTTCCATAACGGGCACTGTAGCGCGTGAGAAAGGAGGGCCTCTTATGAAACGTTTTTCTGTGCGGACGCTGGCCGCTGGCGGCGTTCTGATCGCACTCAATGTGGTGCTGTCGCGTCTGGTCTCCATCCCGATCGGGAACGCGTTCCGCATTTCCCTCGGATCCGTTCCCATCATCCTCTCCGGACTGTGGCTGGGGCCGCTTGCCGGAGGGATCTGCGGCGCAGCGGGCGATCTCATGGGCTGCCTGGTGGCCGGATATGCGCCGAATCCGTTTATCACGGCCTCAACAGTCCTGATGGGCGTCATACCGGGACTGTTCCGGGAATATCTGACCCGCGGGACGAACCGGCTGGTGCTCTATCTGCGGATGATCCTGGTCCTCGCGCTGACCATGCTGGTCACCTCGCAGGGCCTGACGACACTGGGGCTTTCGGTCATGTACGGGATGGAATTCTGGCCGACCTTTTTTATGCGCCTGCCCCAGAGCGCACTGCTGCTCCTCGTGAACGCATCTGTGGTATCCATGCTGCAAAGAAGGGTGCCGGCTTCCGTTCTTCCGGAACTGCCGCGCCGCTCTGCAGTTTAAAAGAACCGGGAGTACCGTCTCCCGCCAAGGCAAAAAAGGAGGAACTATGGGTTACTTGTCGGACATTGAAATTGCACAGGCGGTGAAGATGGAGAAGATCACCGAAATCGCGAAAAAGGCCGGGATCCCGGAGGACGCTCTGGAGCTCTACGGCAAGTACAAGGCGAAGATCAACACCGGTCTGCTTCCGGAAGCGGATCCGGACAAGCCGCATCACCTGGTGCTGGTGACGGCGATCACGCCGACTCCGGCCGGTGAAGGCAAGACCACGACCACGGTCGGCCTTGCGGACGGTCTGCAGAAGATCGGTAAGAACGTCATGGTCGCCCTGCGCGAACCGTCCCTCGGGCCGGTCTTCGGCATCAAGGGCGGCGCTGCCGGCGGCGGATATGCCCAGGTGGTGCCGATGGAGGACATCAACCTGCATTTTACCGGGGATTTCCACGCGATCGGCGCCGCCAACAACCTGCTCGCGGCCATGATCGACAATCACATCCAGCAGGGAAATGAACTGAACATCGATCCCCGGAAGATCACCTGGAAGCGCTGCGTGGATATGAACGACCGTCAGCTCCGCTTCGTGGTGGACGGTCTCGGCGGAAAGGTCAACGGCACTCCGCGTGAGGACGGCTTCGACATCACCGTCGCATCCGAGATCATGGCGATCCTCTGTCTCGCGGATGATATCGAGGATCTGAAGGCGCGCCTTTCCCGGATCATCGTCGGCTACACCTACGGAAAGATCTCCGAGCAGAAGCCGGTCACGGCGGGGGATCTGAAAGCTCAGGGCGCGATGGCGGCCCTGCTCAAGGACGCGCTGAAGCCGAACCTGGTGCAGACGCTGGAGCACGTCCCCGCGATCGTCCACGGCGGCCCGTTCGCGAATATCGCCCACGGCTGCAACAGCGTGCAGGCCACGAAGCTGGCCCTGAGGCTCGGCGAGTACGCGATCACGGAAGCCGGCTTCGGCGCGGACCTCGGCGCGGAGAAGTTCCTTGACATCAAGTGCCGGATGGCGGGACTTGTACCGGATGCGGTCGTAGTCGTGGCCACGGTCCGTGCGCTGAAGAACCACGGCGGCGTACCGAAGGCCCAGCTGGGAGAGGAGAATCTCGAGGCCCTGGAAAAGGGACTTCCGAACCTGCTCCGCCATGTGGACAATATTATCAATGTCTATCACCTGCCCTGCGTGGTCGCCATCAACGCGTTCCCGACGGACACGAAGGCCGAGCTGGATCTCGTCGAGGCGAAGTGCCGGGAGCTGGGCGTCAACGTGGCCCTCTCCGAAGTCTGGGCAAAAGGAGGCGAAGGCGGCGTTGCCCTCGCGAAGGAAGTCGTGCGCCTTTGCGAAGCGGGCAATCCGGAGAAATTCACCTTCTCCTATGAGTCGGATCTGACGATCAGGGAGAAGCTGGACGCTATCGTACAGAAGGTGTACCGCGGACGCCGCGCCGTGCTGACGGCGGACGCCGAGAAGCAGATGAAGCAGCTCGAGGCGATCGGCTGCGGGAACATGCCGATCTGCGTGGCAAAGACCCAGTACAGCTTCTCCGATGATCCGGCAAAGCTCGGCGCACCGGAGGATTTCGACGTCACGGTCCGCAGCATGAAGGTCTCTGCCGGCGCCGGCTTCATCGTCGCCCTGACCGGCGAGATCATGACCATGCCGGGCCTGCCGAAGCACCCGGCGGCAGAGCGAATTGATATCGACGCAGAGGGAAAGATCAGTGGATTATTCTAAGATCCTGTTTTTGGCCGCGGCGGCCGTTCTCGTCATCTGGCTGATGGTCCGGAGGAACCGTTCCGACAGGAAGGCGTTCTTTGCGGAACAGCGGAGGACCTGGGGCGCTGTGCCGAAGGCGGGAAGGACGGACGAAGAGATCCGTCTTCTGCGAACCTACGCGGAACGGGAGGAAGAGGAGAACTCTTCCTCCTTTTCGCTTGATGCCCTGACCTGGAACGACGGCGAAATGAACAGCCTGTTCCGCCGGATGGACGGATGCGTGTCGGATCCGGGCAGGGAGGTCCTGCTGGACTGGCTGACACATCCGCTGCCGGAGGAAGAAACGTACCGGAGAAGGAGAGCTCTCATCCGCGCATTTTCGGAACAGGAACGTCTGCGCGACGCGGCCGCGGAGGCGCTCGCCGGTCTGAGAGAGAAGAAATGTACCTCGTTTTACGCGGACATGCGGGAACTGGACGGAGCGCAGGAGCTGTCTGCCGCTCCTTTCGTGCTGCTGGCAGGCCTTACGGTCCTGTCCGTCGTCCTGCTCTTCTTCGTGCCTGTTCCCGCGATCGTTCTGCTCCTTGCGGTCCTCATCGCGGATTTTTCCGTACGCATCCGCATCCGGGGGACGACCGGGCGGCAGCTGGCCGGCATCAGCCGCATCCTCGCGCTGATCCGCTGCGGGAAAAAGCTGGCGAAGGCCTGCCTGCCGGAGCTGACGGAGGAATACAAAAGCTGTACAGAAGGACTGGCCGGTTTTGCCCGCGGAGCTTTCGTGGTATCCGGGAGCGGCTCTTATGACACGGGCTTTTCCGCCGCGGTCCTGGAGTATGTGAAACTGCTGTTCCATGTGGATCTGATCAAGTTCAACCAGATGCTGGGGATCTTCCGTAAAAAGCGCAGTCTTGTCCTTCGGCTCTTCCGCGCCGTGGGAGAGGCGGACGCGGCGCTGGCCTGCGCCTCGTTCCGGGAGTCGCTGCCGTTTTCCTGCGAACCGGAATTTCAGGAACAGGCGGACGCGCTCTGCGCGGAGGATCTCTTTCACCCGCTGCTTGCGGATCCGGTCCCGAACGGAGGAACCTTCCGCGGAGGGCATCTCATCACCGGTTCGAATGCCTCCGGGAAATCCACGTTCCTTCGGAGCCTGCTCGCGGGAGCGGTGCTTGCGCAGACGGCCGGGATCGCACCTGCGGCGCGCTGGGCGGGACCGCGCTTTCGGATCTGCTCTTCGATGTCGGTCCGCGACAGCCTGACAGGAGGAGAGAGCTACTTTATGGCGGAGATCCGCGCAGTGAAGAGGATGCTTCTTGCATCGGAAGAGCAGGAGCCCTCGCTCCTTCTGATCGACGAGCTCCTGCGGGGAACGAACACCGCGGAACGGATCGCCGCCTCCGCCGGGATCCTTCAGTATCTGCAGCGGGGACGGACACTGCTTTTCTGCGCGACCCACGATCTGGAGCTGACCACCCTGGCGGGACCGAAGATCCGGAACCTGCATTTTCAGGAGGACCTCGAGGACGGGGACGTTCGTTTCCGCTACCGTCTGCTGGAAGGGCCTTCTGATACGACGAATGCGATCGCGCTTCTTCGGGCAGACGGCTTTCCGCGGGAGATCACGGAAGAAGCGGAACGCCTGGCCGGAGAGCTTGTGAAAGGAGGAACGGCCCGATGAAGGTAACGATCTATACAGACGGGGCCGCCCGCGGCAACCCTGACGGGCCCGGCGGATACGGAGCCGTGCTGCAGTACGTGGATACGAAGGGGGTCCTTCACGAAAAGGAGCTGTCTAAGGGCTTTCCGAAGACCACCAACAACCGGATGGAGCTGATGGGGGCCATCGCGGCCCTGGAAGCCCTCAACCGCCCCTGCGAGGTGGATCTGTGGTCGGATTCCCAGTATCTCGTAAATGCGTTTGAAAAAGGGTGGCTTGCCTCCTGGCAGAAGAAGAACTGGCGCAAGTCGGACGGCGGGCCGGTGCTCAACGTGGATCTCTGGCAGCGGCTGCTCCGGGCCGCTGAGCCCCATACCGTCCGCTGGCACTGGGTCAGGGGACATGACGGCCATCCGGAAAATGAGCGCTGCGACGCCCTGGCGACGAAGGCGGCCGACGCGCTCCGGGATTCCTGAAGAGAGCGCGCTTTTCCTTGTATTTCAGGGTTTTCTGTGGTACAATCACAATTTGGTATGGCATGCGGTCTGCCGCGTTTGCCCCTGATACCGATATCGAACCGTTTCGGAGGATTGGAAATTGAAAAAGTACGGTGTAAATGAACTGCGCCAGATGTTCCTTGACTTCATGGAGAGCAAGGGATGCCTGATCATGAAATCATTCTCGCTCGTTCCGCATAACGACAACAGCGTCCTGCTCATCAACGCGGGCATGACGCCGCTGAAGCCCTATTTCACGGGACAGGAGATCCCCCCCAGACGCCGCGTCGCGACCTGCCAGAAGTGCATCCGCACCGGCGATATCGAAAATGTCGGCCACACGTCCCGCCACGGCACCTTCTTCGAGATGCTGGGCAACTTCTCCTTCGGCGATTATTTCAAGAAGGAAGCGATCGCCTGGACCTGGGAGTTCCTGACGGAGACCGTGGGACTGGATCCGGACCGTCTCTATCCGTCGGTCTATCTGGATGACGACGAGGCCTTCGAGATCTGGAACAAACAGATCGGCGTGCCGGCGGAGCGCATTTACCGCTTCGGTAAGGAAGACAACTTCTGGGAGCACGGCGCGGGTCCCTGCGGCCCCTGCTCGGAGGTCTATTATGACCGCGGCGAGCAGTACGGCTGCGGAAAGCCGGACTGCGCCCCGGGCTGCGACTGCGACCGCTACATGGAAGTGTGGAACAACGTGTTCACCCAGTTCGAAAATGACGGGAACGGCAACTACACCACGCTGAAGCAGAAGAACATCGATACCGGCATGGGACTGGAGCGCCTGGCCGTCGCGGTGCAGGACGTCGATTCTATGTTCGATATCGATACCATCTGCGCGCTGCGGGACGAGATCTGCCGCATCGCAAAGAAGACCTATCACGCGGACCACGAGGACGACGTCTCGATCCGTGTCATCACCGATCATATCCGTTCGGCGACCTTCATGATCTCCGACGGCATCACGCCCTCCAACGAGGGCCGCGGCTATGTGCTCCGCCGCCTGATCCGCCGGGCCGCAAGACACGGCAGACGTCTCGGAATCGAGGGCGCGTTCCTCGCGGACCTGGCGAAGACCGTCGAGGACACCAGCAAGGCCGGCTATCCGGAGCTGGAGGAGAAGCACACCTTCATCCACGCGGTCTTAAAGAGCGAAGAGGACGCCTTCGGCAAGACCATCGACCAGGGCCTGCGGATCCTCGGCGAGCTTCTTGCGGAAATGCAGGAGAAGGGGACCGACGTTCTCGACGGCGCCCGCGCTTTCGAGCTCTACGATACCTACGGCTTCCCGCTCGACCTGACGAAGGACATTCTGGAAGAGAAGAACTGCTCCGTGGACGAAGAGGGCTTCGACCGCTGCATGAAAGAGCAGAAGGAGAAGGCCCGCAAAGCCCGCGCGAAGTCCAATTATATGGGCGAGGCGGAATCTGTCTACAACCAGATCGATCCTTCCGTGACCACGGAATTTGTGGGCTATACCGCGAAGACCTGCACGTCCCCGCTCACCGTGCTCACCACGAAGGTTGACGCCGAACACTTCGGCGAGCTGGTCCAGGCGCTGGCGGACGGCGAGGAAGGCACCATCATTGCCGAAAAGACTCCGTTCTATGCCACTATGGGCGGCCAGGTCGGCGACAAGGGCTTCATCCGCACCGCGGAAGGCGTCTTTGAGGTCACCGACACCATTCCCTTAAGGGGCGGGCGCACCGGCCACGTGGGGATCGTGCGCTCCGGCGTCCTGCGCGCAGGCGATACCGCGGAATTCGAGGTGTCGGATCCGGTCCGCACCGCGACGGAGAAGAATCACAGCGCGACTCATCTGCTGCAGAAGGCCCTGAAGACGGTCCTCGGCGACCATGTCGAGCAGAAGGGCTCCTATGTGGACGGACAGCGGCTCCGCTTTGACTTCGTGCACTTCCAGGCAATGTCCGCGGAAGAGCTCCGGCAGGTGGAAGAACTGGTCAATGAGAAGATCCGCGAGGGTCTCGACGTCACGACGGAAGTCCTGGATATCGAGGAGGCCCGCAAGACCGGCGCCATGGCGCTGTTCGGCGAGAAATACGGCGAGAAGGTGCGTGTGGTCTCCATGGGCGGCTTCTCGAAGGAATTCTGCGGAGGCACGCATGTAAAGAATACCTCCGTGATCCAGGCCTTCAAGATCGTCAGCGAGTCCGGCATCGCGGCCGGCGTCCGCAGGATCGAAGCCCTCACCGGTTCCGCAGTCTTCACTTATTATAAGAAGGAAGAAGAGCAGCTGCACGAAGCGGCGGCGATTTTGAAATGCGCGCCTGCCGATCTGACCGAGAAGATCCGCCATCTGCAGGAGGAGCTGAAGGCTGCCCGCTCGGAAGCCGAGGCCCTGAAGGCGAAGGCGGCGCAGGCGTCCTTGGGCGACGCAGCCGCGGACGCGGTGGAGATCGCCGGCGTAAAGGTCCTGTGCCGGAAGCTCGAGGGCGTCGATATGAACAGCATGCGGAATCTCTCCGATACGCTTCGCGAACAGCTGGGCGAGTCGGTGATCGTTCTGGCATCTGCAGCGGACGGGAAGGTCTCCCTGCTCGCCGCTGCGACGGACGGCGCCATGAAGAAGGGCGCTCACGCCGGCAACCTGATCCGGAGCATCGCGAAGCTCGTCGGAGGAGGCGGCGGCGGACGTCCGAATATGGCCCAGGCCGGCGGCAAGAATCCCGCAGGGATCGACGAGGCGCTGGAAGCGGCGAAAAAGACAGCGGCGGAGCAGCTGAACGGCTGAACCGCACAGGAAGAGGCCGCCGGAGCGAAAGAATTATAAATTCTTCATTGACGGAGCGGCTTCTTCTGTATATAATAGATTTTGCGTGAAAAAACCCCGGAAAGGCGAGGGGGAGGTGAAATCAGAACATGGCAAACGTGATTGTCAAAGAGGGTGAGTCTCTCGACAGCGCGCTGAGAAGATTCAAGCGCAGCTGTGCAAAGGCCGGCATCCAGCAGGAGATCCGCAAGCGCGAGCACTACGAGAAGCCGTCGGTGCGCCGCAAGAAGAAATCCGAAGCTGCCCGCAAGAGAAAATACAATTAAGCGGAAGAGCATAAATCCCTGACGTTTTGTCGGGGATTTTTCTTACGGAGGGTAATTTTGCAGCCTGTACGAAAAAATTACGAAATCCGGTCCGGAAAGATCCGAAGCCCCTTCACGGTCCTGATGTTCGGCGACCTGCATGACCGGGAATACGGGCCCGGCAATGCGGAGCTCATTGCGATGGCCCGTGACTGCGCGCCGGACCTCATCCTCTGTGTGGGAGATCTGATCACCGCGGGCTTTCCGAACGGAACGGAAGCCGCCCGCTTACTGATGCGGGAGCTTGCGTCCATTGCCCCTGCCGCGATGGTGAACGGAAATCACGAGACCTACTCGCGGCAGGAGCCGGAACGCTACCGCGCCTTTGCCAAAGCTCTCCGGTCCGACGGAGTCCTGCTCCTCAACAACCGGACGCAGCGCCTTTCCGTCTGCGGAAATCCGGTCGCGGTGACCGGGTACGAGCTGCCCCACAGGAAATACCGGCGGTTCCGCGTTCCGCGCCTCACGGAGCGGGAGATGCGTCAGGCCGTCGGAAGCTGCCGGACGGACGCCTACTCCATCCTGCTCGCGCACAATCCGCAGTTCCTGCCGGTCTACGCGGCCTGGGGCGCGGATCTGACGCTGGCCGGCCATTTTCACGGGGGCATGGTGCGTCTTCCCTCCGGGCAGGCTCTGATGAGCCCCTACGGCTTCCCGCTGCCGCGCTACGGCTACGGAGCGTACCGTTTCGGGGAGAAGGCGGCGGTCGTCACTTCCGGACTCGGAGATCATACGATCCCGTTCCGGATCAATAACCCATTTGAGATCGTATGCATCCGGATCCTGCCGGAAGGAACAGACTAAAAAACAAGGAGCGACCGATACATGTCACTGGAAGTGGAACTGCAGGTCTTCGACGGCCCGCTGGATCTTCTTCTGCAGCTGATCGAGAAGAACAAGATCAATATTTTCGATATTCCGATCGTGGAGATCACCGACCAGTATCTCTCCTACGTGCAGAAGATGGAGGAGGAGGACCTGGGCGTCATGAGCGAGTTCATGGTGATGGCCGCCACGCTCATTTCCATAAAATGCAGAATGCTCCTCCCCAGGGAAGTGGACGAAGAGGGAGAGGAGATCGATCCACGGACGGAACTTGTTCAGCAGCTGCTGGAATATAAAACATACAAATACATGTCGGACCTTCTCCGCGACCGAATGGGGGACGCTTCCCGGAGCTTTTACAAAGGAGATTCCACGCCGAAGGAGGTGCTGTCCTACCGGCCGGAGATCTCTCCGGAAGAGCTGCTGGCGAACCTGACGCTGGAGAAGCTGCACGACATTTTCCATTCCGTCATCCGCCGGCAGGAGGAGAAGATCGACCCGGTGAGGAGCCGCTTCGGAACGATCGAGAAGGAGGAGGTCTCTCTCGATGAAAAGCTGGTCTTCGTCGGCGAATACGCCCTCGAAAAGAAGGCGTTCTCCTTCCGGGAACTGCTGTTGCGTCACCGCACGAAGACCCAGATCGTGGTCACCTTCCTGGCGGTCCTGGAACTGATGAAATACGGGATCCTTACCGCTTCCCAGACGGAAGACGGCGAGATCCTTCTGTGCGCCGTATCCGGAGCGGATCTGTCCATGATCCCGAAGGAAACGGAGGAATACGGGCCGGAAGGCGCCGCGGCAGAAAGGGAAAGGTAACAGATGGACGAACATTCCATGGATGAGATCCTGCTCCGGAGCTACGAGGGGGAGGAACTGCAGGCGGCGGTCGAGGCGATCCTCTTCACGACCGGAAAGGCGGTGGAGACGCCGGATCTGGCGCGGGTGCTGCACACGGATACCGGGAAGATCCTGGAAGCGCTGACCCGTCTGCAGCAGCTGTATGCGGAGCCGGGACGCGGCATTACCCTGGTGCGGCTGGAGGATGCCTGGCAGCTCTGCACGAAAAAGGACTTTTACGACTGCCTGATCGAGCTGGAACTGACCCCGAAGAAACCGAAGCTCACAGAAGTGCAGCTGGAGACGCTCTCCGTCATCGCCTACAAGCAGCCGGTGACGAAGAGCGAGATCGAGCGCATCCGCGGCGTCAACAGCGATCACGCGGTCAACCGCCTGATCGAATACGGCCTGGTGCGCGAGCTGGGACGGGCGAAGCTTCCGGGGAGGCCGATCCTCTTCGGAACGACGGAGGAGTTCCTGCGGATCTTCGGCGTGTCCTCCCGGGACGATCTGCCGGACATCAGTCCGGTCAAGCTGGAGGATTTCCGCCAGGAAGCCGAGAAAGAGGCGGAGACCATCGTCGTCTGAGAGGGCAGATCCGGAATCACCACGGGGAATCATTTACATAATATATTTATGGTAATTATATGGCACAGATCCTGATCATCGGCGCCGGCGCGGCCGGTCTGTTCTGCGGGGTACGCCTGGCAGAGGCCGGATGCGCGGTCACGATCCTCGAACAAAATGAAAAAGCCGGGAAGAAGCTGTATATCACCGGCAAGGGACGCTGCAATCTGACGAACGCCTGCGATAAGGAGACGTTTTTCAGCCAGGTGGTCACCAATCCGCGGTTCCTCTACAGCTCTTTTTCGGAGCTGGACAACGCGGAGACTGTCCGTCTCTTCGAAGCCTGGGGGCTGCGCACGAAGACCGAGCGCGGCGCGCGGGTCTTTCCCGCATCCGATCACGCCTCGGACGTGATCCGGACCCTCACGGACCGATTTGAGAAACGGGGCGGTAAGCTCCTCCTTCACAGCTGTGTGACGGAGATCCTCACGGAGGAAGGACGCGCACGCGGCGTGATCTGCCGGAGAGGCGGCCGGGAGCAGATGATCCCGGGAGACGCGGTCGTGGTCGCCACCGGAGGGCTGTCCTATCCCTCTACCGGCTCTGCCGGGGACGGATTCCGGTTCGCCCGGAAGCTCGGGATCTCGGTCACGGAGCAGATCCCCTCGCTGGTGCCGCTTTGCTGTCCGGAGGAATATGTAAAAGAGCTGCAGGGACTCTCTCTGAAAAATGTGGAGCTCACGATCCGCTCCGGAAAGAAGGTCCTCTACCGGGAATTCGGCGAGATGATGTTCACGCATTTCGGTATCACCGGGCCTCTTGTCCTGACCGCCAGCGCGCGTATCGGAAGACAGATCGGAGCAAAGCCGCTCGCCGCTTCCATTGACCTTAAGCCGGCCGTGGACCGGGAGATGCTGGACAAACGGATCCTGCGTCTTGCCGGGGAAATGGCGAACCGCTCCATGAAAAATGTGCTTCCGGAGCTCTATCCGGCGAAGCTCATCCCGGTGATGTTCTCCCTTACGGGCATCGATCCGGAGAAAAAGGCCCATGATCTCACACGGAAAGAGCGGGAGAGTCTGATCGAAGCGACGAAGGCCTTTCCGTTCACCATTTCCGCTCTCCGGGGCTGGAACGAAGCGGTCGTCACCAAAGGCGGTATTTCCGTGAAGGAGATCCGGCCGCAGACGATGGAGTCAAAGCAGGTATCCGGACTCTACTGGATCGGAGAAGTCCTGGATCTCGACGCCTGCACCGGAGGCTTTAACCTGCAGATCGCCTGGACCACCGCGAATGCCGCGGCGCAGGCCATTATCCGAAAAGAAGGAGAAGATACATGAAGATTGCAATCGACGGACCGGCCGGGGCCGGCAAGAGCACGATCGCGAAAAAGGCGGCGAAGGAGCTGGGGTTTATCTACGTGGATACCGGCGCGATGTACCGCGCCATGGCCGTGCATATGCTGCGCAGCAGAGTGGATGCCGGTGATGAGGCCGGGATCGAAAATGCCTGCGGGAGCGCGGATATTTCCATCGCCTACGAGGATGGCGCCCAGCACGTCTACCTGAACGGAGACGATGTGACCGGCCTTCTTCGGACCGAGGCGGTAGGAGACATGGCCTCCCGGGTCTCTCAGGTGCAGAAGGTGCGGGACCGCCTGGTCGCCCTCCAGCAGAAGCTGGCTTCCGAGCAGTCCGTGGTGATGGACGGCCGCGATATCGGGACCGTGGTGCTCCCGGACGCGGAGCTGAAGATCTATCTGACCGCGAGCGCCCATGTACGCGCGATGCGCCGCTACCTGGAGCTGAAAGAGAAAGGCACCGATCCGCTTCCGGATCCGGAGGCGATCGAAGCGGATATCCAAGAGCGCGATTTCCGCGATATGAACCGCGAACATTCTCCGCTGAGACAGGCGGAGGACGCGTATCTTCTGGACAGCTCGGAGCTCACCATTGACGAGGTCGCGGGCCGCATTCTCGCCCTGGCGAAGGAGAGAACGGAGGCGTAATGGACGTTCGCATCGCAAAAAGCGCAGGCTTCTGCTTTGGAGTGCAGCGCGCCGTGCAGCTGGTCTACGACGAGGCGGAGAAGGAGACGGCGGCGGTCTGTACGCTGGGACCGATCATCCACAACGAATTCGTAGTGAAGGACCTCGAGGAGAAGGGCGTCCTGGTACTGGACGAGGATCTGAAGGTGAGGGGAACGGGAGCGGAGCCGCCTTCCGATTCCGTGATCATCATCCGCTCCCACGGCGTTTCGCGCGCCCTCTATGAGGAGATCCGGAAGAAAGGCTGGCGGATCGTCGACGCCACCTGTCCCTTCGTGCACAAGATCCATAAGATCGCCGCGGAAAAGAGCGCGGCGGGCTGCTGCATCGTGATCATCGGGAACGCGGATCACCCCGAAGTAAAGGGGATCCGGGGCTGGGTCAGCGGCCCCTGCGCGGTGGTGGAAACGCCCGGAGATGTGGACAGACTGGATTTTCCGGAAAATTCGCAGGTCTGCATCGTTTCCCAGACGACCTTTCATTTTGACAAATTTCAAGAATTAGTTGAAATCATCTGCAAATTGGGGTATCATGTAATAGTTGAAAATACCATCTGCAATGCTACCAAGGAGCGGCAGACGGAAGCGTTGGATCTGGCTTCGCAGTCGGATATCATGCTTGTGATCGGAAGCAGGACCTCTTCCAATACTCAGAAGCTGTATAACCTCTGCAGAAGTCAGTGTAAGAATACTTACTACATACAGAAACTCGATGATTTGGAGACAACCCATTTCCCATCCGATAGTTGCGTAGGTATTACTGCGGGGGCGTCCACCCCAAATAATATTATACAGGAGGTTTCACAACATGTCAGAGGAACAGAGTTTTGAGCAGATGCTCGAGGAGAGCTTCAAAACTATCAGAAATGGGGAGGTTGTCGAAGGTACGGTCATCGATGTCAAGCCGGAAGTGATGTATCTGAACATCGGCTACAAGGCTGACGGCATCCTCACGAAGGAAGAATACAGCAACGAGAACGTCGACCTGACCACTGTCGTCAATCCCGGCGACAAGCTCGAAGTCAAGATCCTCAAGGTCAACGACGGCGACGGACAGGTCCTTCTTACCTATAAGCGCCTTGCCCAGGAGAAGGGCAACAAGAGAATCGAAGAGGCCTTCAACAACAAGGAAGTCCTCACAGCCAAGGTCTCCCAGGTCCTGAACGGCGGCCTTACGGTTCTCGTGGAAGACACCCGCGTCTTCATTCCGGCAAGCCTTGTTTCCGACACCTACGAAAGAGATCTCAGCAAGTATGCGGATCAGGAGATCGAGTTCCGTATTTCGGAGTTCAATCCCAGAAGACGCAGGATCATCGGCGACCGCCGTCACCTTCTGGCCGAGAGAAAGGCCGAGGCATCCCGCGAACTGTTCGCACGCATCCAGCCGGGCGACGTTGTGGAAGGCGTTGTCAAGAACGTGACGGATTTCGGCGCATTCGTGGATCTGGGCGGAGCGGACGGTCTGCTTCATATCTCCGAGATGTCCTGGGGCCGCGTCGAGAACCCGAAGAAGAATTTCCACGTCGGCGACGAGCTCACCGTTCTGATCAAGGATATCCGCGACGAGAAGATCGCGCTTTCCCTGAAGTTCCCGGAGCAGAATCCGTGGCTTGAGGCGGAAGAGAATTTCGCAGTCGGCACCGTGGTCAGCGGCCGCGTCGCCAGAATGACTGATTTCGGCGCATTCGTCGAGCTGCTTCCGGGCGTCGATGCCCTTCTGCACGTCTCCCAGATCAGCCGGAACCACGTCGACAAGCCGTCGGACGTCCTGCAGGTCGGCCAGCAGATCGAAGCGAAGGTCGTGGACTTCAACGCAGCGGATCACAAGATCTCCCTGTCCATGAAGGCTCTGGAGATCGAGGCCGCGAGAAATGCGAACGACGACACCGTCTTCACAGATCCCGAATATGACGGAGCGCGGAACTGATCAGTTTCCGGCAGGAAGCTTCATTTAAAAGAAGCGAAGAAGAGTAAGAAATGAGGGAAAAGCAGTTCTCCGGAACTGCTTTTTCTTTATGGGATGCTTCCACGAAGACGGACATGCTCCTGTGGACCGCATATCCTTCCGCGGGGAGATAGTCGTAGTTCTCCACGTCTTCGTGATAGAGGCGGAGCTTTCCGTCAAAGATTCGGAGCGAGCAGGACGCCCCGCTGCCGGAAGCGATGAGATAGCAGCCGTCCCGCCCCAGGGAGAGCCGGACCGGGAGAGGCGTTTCGGGCCGGAGGCGGAAGATCACGGAGCCGTCCGCTTCTTCCGCGGACAGATACTCCCATGCGCCGTCAAAGAAGGCGGAGACTGCCGAAAGAGGCAGGATCTGCAGCGTGCGTTCCGCGTCGCAGCATGCGGAGCGGTCCGGAGCGGTCTTTTCCGCGAGATCCTGCAGCTTCATGGACGGAAAGCCGCAGATCCGGCCAAGCGGGCGGTACGCGGGATAGAGGTCGAGGAATGCTTTCCCGGGGAAGGGATCCGGCAGGCCGTAGGCCTCCAGTTTCTTCTTTGTGTGGGGAATGTCGAAGGAGGTCCCGTTATAGGTGATGATCCGGCGCGCTTTATCCAGCGTGCGGACTGCAAGAACCAGCAGATCGTACTCGTCCGCTTCCTTCTCGGAAACGGCCCGCCGGATCACAGCTTCCCCGGAAGCGCCGGGAACGGCGAAGGAGACCGCGGTGAGCGCACTGGTCCGCCAGTAATGCCCGGTCGTCTCGATGTCGTAAATGCAGTCGCCTTCTGAAAGAGACTCCGCTCTGTACCCGGTCACAGTGTATTCTTCGATCCGCATGATTCCTCCTTTTGATACCGGCACCTTCTGTCATTTACGGACAGGCCGTACTTTTTCAGCCGTCCGGTCTTAGTATAACCGCATTTTCCGGGAAGGACAAGAAGCGTTCCCGGCATTGACAGAACGAACGGATGTTCGTATACTGTCGGTAAGACTTTCAAAAACTGTCATACGAGGTAGAAACGGCTTTGTTTGCATATATCAGAGGGACTGCCGCACAAGTCACAGAAAACAGCGTGATCCTGGAGACCGGAGGAGTCGGTTTCCGGATCCTTGCGCCCTATTCCGTGCTGGAACGGATCCATACCGGCGACGAGGTGAAGCTGTACACCCATTTTTCGGTGCGGGAAGACGCGATGCAGCTCTTCGGCTTTCTTCAGGAGGAGGAGCTGGAGCTCTTCCGGCTGCTGATCGGTGTGAGCGGCATCGGACCGAAGGGCGCGCTTGGCGTCCTGTCCGCCCTGACGGCGGACGAGCTCCGGTTCGCGGTCCTTTCCGGGGATGCCGCGGCGATCGCGAAAGCCCCCGGGATCGGAAAGAAGACCGCCCAGAAGGTGATCCTCGAGCTCAAGGACAAGCTGGATCTCGAGGAGGCCTTTGAAGCGAAAGCCGCGCACACGGAAGAGGCCGGCGGAACAGGCAGTCCCCAGACCGAGGCGGTCCTGGCGCTCGCGGCGCTCGGCTATTCGACGCAGGAGGCAGGAAGAGCGGTGAAGGCCGCCGCATCGAAGCTCGGTGAGGCAGACGTGGAGGCGCTCCTGAAGGTGGCGCTCAGGGAGATGTGATGGGCAGAACGATTTCAACAGAGGCGACGGCGGAAGACCGGAAGCTGGACAGCTCCGGCCTCCGTCCGCGGTATCTCAGGGACTATATCGGACAGGAGAAGACCAAGGCCAACCTGAAGGTCTATATCGACGCGGCGCGGATGCGGGGCGACAGCCTGGACCACGTGCTGTTCTACGGTCCTCCCGGACTCGGCAAGACGACGCTGGCCGGGATCATCGCCAACGAGATGGGCACGCAGCTCCGCGTCACCTCCGGGCCTGCGATCGAAAAGCCCGGGGAGATGGCGGCGCTCCTCAACAATCTGCAGGCCGGTGACATTCTCTTTGTGGATGAGATCCACCGCCTGAACCGGCAGGTGGAGGAAGTGCTCTATCCGGCGATGGAGGATTACGCCATTGATATCATGATCGGAAAAGGCCCCTCCGCCCGCTCGATCCGCCTGGATCTGCCGAAGTTCACGCTGGTGGGCGCCACCACGCGTCCGGGCATGCTGACCGCGCCCTTAAGGGACCGCTTCGGGGTCGTGGGGCATCTGGAGTATTATTCCAACGAAGAACTGCAGGAGATCATTACCCGCTCCGCGGAAAAACTGCAGGTGAAGATCGATTCGAAGGGCGCGGCCGAGCTCGCACGGCGCTCCCGCGGTACGCCGAGGCTCGCGAACCGGCTTTTAAAGCGGGTCCGCGATTTCGCGCAGGTCCGCTACGACGGCGTGATCACGGACAAAGTTGCGGCGGACGCCCTGGATCTCCTCGATGTGGACCAGTTCGGCCTCGAGCAGCTGGACCGCCATATCCTGGAGACCGTGATCGTCAAATTCGGCGGAGGACCGGTGGGACTGGAGACTCTTGCCGCCTCCATCGGCGAGGACGCGGGCACCATCGAGGATGTCTACGAGCCCTATCTGCTGAAAAACGGGTTCCTCAACCGCACGCCCCGCGGACGGGTCGCGACAGTGCGCGCCTACGAGCATCTGGATTATCCGTATCCGGGGGAAGCCTGAGCTTTTTATTTTCCGGGTTGTTTTTTCCGGCATTTTCGATATAATGAGAGTACAGCGCCGAAGGAGGCCCGCCGTACAGAAGGAGACGGCCTCGTCGCGGAACGTTTTGAGAGGTGGAAGCAGTTATGTCGGCAAAGAATACAGTACAGGTCCTGATCGGAGGCAAAGTCACCCGGCTCTCCGGTTATGAGAGCGAAGAATATCTGCAGAAGGTGGCGTCCTATCTGAATCACAAGATCAGCGAGCTCAGCGAGCTGAAGGGATTCAACCGCATGCCGACGGAGACGAAGGGGACCCTCCTCTCCCTCAATGTGGCGGACGATTACTTCAAGGTCAAGAAGCAGGCGGAGATCTTCGAGGAAGACCTGCAGCGGAAGGACCGCGAGCTCTACGAACTGAAACAGCAGCTGGTGAATCTGCAGGTGCAGATGGAGAAGGCCAGAAAGAACTGAGAATTGTCGGGTGGTTACAGGCGTAATCACCCGTTTCATTTTTTAACGGAGGAAATGCTTTGGGCACAGAACTGCTGGCTCCGGCCGGCTCGGTGGAAATGCTGAAGGGCGTGATCGCCGCCGGCGCGGACGCGGTATACATCGGGGGAAGCCGCTTCAGCGCGAGGGCCTACGCCGACAACCCGGACGAGGAGGAGCTCCTTCAGGCGATCGACTACGCACATCTGCGCGGCGCAAAGGTCTACCTGGCCGTCAACACACTGCTCAAAGAAGGGGAGATGCGCGATCTCGCCGGCTTTGTCGGTCCCTATTACGAGGCGGGCGTTGACGCGGTGCTGGTCCAGGACTTCGGCGTCCTGCGCCGTCTCCACCGGATCTTTCCGGAGCTTCCGCTCCATGCGAGCACGCAGATGGCGGTCACCGGACCGGAATTTGCCTCCTTTCTGAAACATTACGGCGTGACCCGCGTCGTTCCCGCGAGGGAGCTTTCCCTGCCGGAGCTTCATGCGCTCCGCGAACGGTCCGGTCTCGAGGTCGAGACCTTTATTCACGGCGCGCTGTGCTACTGCTATTCGGGCCAGTGTCTCTTCTCCAGTATCCTCGGCGGAAGGAGCGGAAACCGGGGACGCTGCGCTCAGCCCTGCCGTCTTCCCTACCGGCTGGAGGGCTGGAAGGAAAAGGACGCGAAGGAGCTGCTGAGCCTCCGGGATCTCAACGCCCTGGCCCTTCTCCCGGAACTGCTTGCTGCCGGCGTGGATTCGCTGAAGATCGAGGGCCGGATGAAGCAGCCGGAGTACGCGGCCGGCGTCACCTCTGTTTACCGCAAATACCTCGATCTGGCGGCGGCAATCAAGGAGGGCAGGAGCCAAAGCCCCTACCGGGTGGAGCGGAAGGATCAGAAGGTTCTGTCCGCCCTCTATAACCGCCAGGGCTTTACCGACGGCTATTTTCACCGGCAGAACGGGCCGGAAATGATGGCCTTTGACCGGAAGAGCCCGGACGAAGCGGGAAGAAAGACCCGCAGCGCCCTCTATGAAGAGCTGCACGCCCGCTATCTGGAGCAGGAACCGCTCCTGCAGGTGAGCTGCACCGTCTCTCTTTTCGCGGGCGAAGAGGCCCGTATGACCCTTACATACAGGGAGACGTCGGTGACAGCGGAAGGTCCGGCGGTGCCGGAAGCTTCCGGCGCTCCGCTTACGGAGGAGCGGATCCGGAGCCAGTTCTCCCGGATGGGAGGCACGGATTTTACGGCAGAAGCGGTCACGGCCGAAACGGACGGACGCGCCTTTCTCCCGGCCGGAGCCATGAACGCCCTCCGGAGGGCCGGGATCTCCGCGCTCCGGGAGAAGCTGCTCGCGCCGTATCACAGAATCCTTCCCGCCCCGGTCCCGGAGGAGGAACCGGCCCGGGACGAAGATACGAAAGGCGGATATCAGGGCCCGGAGCTTGCGGCCCAGGTGCGGACGGAGGAGCAGTTCCGCACTGCCTGCGCGCATCCGGCTGTACATATGGTGATCCTCTGTCCGGCGCTCTGGGAGGGGGCCGACCCCGTATCATCCGCGTCCGGGATGCTGGAAAAGACCGTGAAATGCGGCAAAAAGGCCGTTCTCGCTCTCCCGCGGATCGACCGGAACGGCACTGCGGAGCTGCTTGCACACGGAGCGGATGAACTGATCCGGGCGGGGCTTTCCGCGTTTCTTGTGCGGAATACCGAGGATCTCGCGGTGCTTCTGGAGCACGGTCTTTCGGAGCGGATCTTTGCGGACGCGGGCCTCTACACCTGGAACCGGGAAGCAGAGCGCTTCCTGAAGGAGGCGGGGATCCGCCGTCAGACCGCTCCGCTGGAGCTGAACAGCCGGGAACTGCGCGCGCTGGATCACAGGGAGCGGGACCTTGTCGTTTACGGGAGGATCCCGCTGATGGTCTCGGCCGGCTGTATCCGGAAGCATACCTCTTCCTGCAGGAAGAACGGCGGCTATACCCGGCTCATCGACCGCAAAAAAGCGGTCTTTCCGGTGGAACACCGCTGCCGCTGGTGCTATTCGGTCCTTTACAACAGCCTACCGCTCGACCTGAGCGGGGATGCGGAGGAAGTGCTCCGCCTCCGTCCGGCGTCGCTGCGGCTGTCCTTCACGGAGGAAGACGGGCAGAAGACCCGGCTTTGTCTGGACCGCGCGGAGCGGGCCTTCTGTCAAAAAGAAGCGGTCCTTCCGCCGAAAGGCTGCACAAAAGGTCATTTTCACAGGGGAGTCGAATGAATTTACTGACACAGTTATCGAAATATTTTTTTATTTTTCTGATCCTGCTCTTTACGCTGCGGGACTATACCTATCTTGCGCGGAAGAAAGAGGAGAAGCGGCGGAAGATCCTTCACGGGCAGATCTTTATCCTGTACGTGTTCGAGATCTTCGGCTTCCTGATCATCTATGTGCATACCCAGGAGATCCTGGTCCCGGTCCTTCTGGTCGGGATCCTCGCCTATGACGCGCTGACGCTGGCGGGCTACCGCTTGCTGTATCCGAAGTCGTCGATGCTTCTGGTCAACAATATGCTGATGCTCCTGGGGATCGGCTTCATCATGATCGCGCGCCTCAACCTCTCCCAGGCCCTCAAGCAGTTCGTGATCGCCGCGGGAGGCACGGTCATCGCCTTTCTCATCCCGGTGATCATCCGCAGGCTGCGCGTCCTGGAGCGGCTGACCTGGCTCTACGCGGCGCTCGGCCTTCTGGCCCTCGCCGGTGTGCTGGCCCTGGCCGCGGTGAGCGGAGGTGCGAAGCTCTCGGTGACGGTCGGAGGAGTGACGATCCAGTTTTCCGAGCTCGTGAAGATCACACTGGTCTTCTTCATGGCGGCAAAGCTCGCACAGAGCACTTCGTTCCGGAGCGTCGCCGTCACCACGGTGATTGCCGCGCTCCACGTGATCATCCTGGTCCTGTCGACGGATCTGGGAACGGCTCTCGTCTTTTTCATCACCTACGTGGTGGTGGTCTTTGTGGCGGCGCACAACGTGCTCTATCCCATTGCCGGGCTGTCAGGAGGCGTGCTGGCCTCGATCGCTGCCTACTTCCTGTTCGGGCACGTCCGGCAGCGGGTGACCGCCTGGAAGGACCCCTTCGCGGTCTACGCGAACGAGGGGTATCAGATCGTGCAGGGCCTCTTCGCCATCGGAGCCGGCGGCTGGTTCGGCATGGGCCTGATGAACGGCGCGCCGAAGACGATCCCGGTCGCGTCGAAGGATTACATTTTCGCGGCCATCTGCGAGGAATTCGGCGCGGTCTTCTGCATTGCCCTGATCCTGATCTGCATGAATACCTTCCTTCTGATCGTAAACATTTCCATGCAGATCCGCAACCGCTTCTACAAGCTGGTGGCGGTGGGCCTGGGCACGGAATACGCCTTCCAGGTCTTTCTGACCATCGGAGGCGTGACCAAATTTATCCCGCTGACCGGGATCACGCTGCCGCTCGTCGCTTACGGGGGAAGCTCGGTCATCAGCACGATCATTATGCTGGCCATCGTACAGGGCATGTACATGCTGCGGGAAGATGAAGGAGAAGAACTTGAAAGGTTACAGAGATACGCAGGCTGATCTCGAAGAGGAGATCGGCAGAGACGTGGAAAATATCATGCGCGGAAATGACGTCCGCAGCGGGCGGGGGAGCGCCTGGTACGATCCGGAGACCGGAAAAGGATCCGGAAATACCGCTCCCGCGCGCGGCGGCTGCGGAAGGACCGGAGGAGGAGCGCCGAATACGTCCCGCCGGGGCGGAAGAGCGGGCGGCCCGCAAAGACCTCAGCAGCCCGGAAGAAACGCGGGGAGAAATCCCGCGCCGGCACAGCGCGCGGACGGGAGAGCGGCGCAGGCGCCGGCCCCCTCCGCCCGGTCCGGAGGGCCCTCCCTCATCCCCGGCATGGAGGACAGCGGCATCGGCGGCCCGAAGAAGCGGAAGAGTGAGCCGGAGCCTTCGCGCACGCCCTATGTGTTCATTTCCTACTTTTTCGTACTGATCTTCGTGTCGCTGATCGGATATCTGGTCTATTTCAATGTGCGCCTGAAGGACGACGTTCTGAACAGCCCCTACAACAAGCGGCAGAACGCGCTGGCGCAGGTGGTGACAAGGGGAGAACTGAGGAGCGCCGACGGCACGACGCTTGCCTATACAAAGACCGATGAGGACGGGGAGGAGACGCGTGTCTACCCGGAGGACGAGATGTACGCGCACGTGATCGGCTACGCCTCGAACGGCAAGAGCGGGCTGGAATCCCTGGCGAACTATGAGCTCCTGACCTCCCATTATAACCTGATCGACCGGATCATCAACGAGTTCCGGGAAGTGAAAAACCCGGGCGATACCGTGGTGACGACCCTGAATCATGAGCTGCAGGAGGCCGCCTACGACGCGCTCGGCAGCTACGACGGCGCGGTGATCGCGCTCGATCCGAAGACCGGAGACTGTCTGGCGATGGTCTCCAAACCGGATTTCGATCCGAATACCATCGAAGAAGACTGGGAGGAGATCGTTTCCGATTCCGGGAACAGCCAGCTGGTGAACCGCGCCCTGCAGGGCGCTTATCCGCCCGGATCCACCTTCAAGATCGTGACGGCGCTTTCCTATCTGCGCACCTACGGGGACGCGGACGACTTTTCCTACGACTGCGAGGGGACTTATACCCTGAAGGGCGGAGACGAGGTTCACTGCTACGGCGGGACCGCGCACGGGGAGGAAGACTTTACCGGAGCGTTCGCGAACAGCTGCAACTGCGCGTTTTCCGAGATCGGTCTGGACCTGTCCGCCGGGCAGCTGCGGGAGACCGCGAAGAGTCTTCTCTTCGGAGAAAAGCTGCCCATCCGCCTCAATTACCGAAAGAGCTCCTTCTCCCTGGAGGACAGCTCGTCCGATTTCAAGCTGGTGCAGACGGCCTTCGGCCAGGGCGACACCCTGATCTCCCCGTACTACATCGCGCTGCTCGCCTCGGCTGTCGCCAATGACGGCGTCGTGATGCAGACGAACCTGATCGACCATATCGAGACGGCCGACGGCGATTTTGTGAGCGAGCCGAAGCGGAAGGAATATAAACGGATCCTCTCTTCGGAGGAAGCGGAAGAACTGAAGGAACTGATGGAGGCCGTGGTCACGGACGGGACCGGCGGAAAACTGGACGGCGAGGATTATTACGCCGCGTGCAAGACCGGGTCCGCCGAATACGTGAAGGCCGACGGGGAACTGGGGACCCACTCCTGGTTCGTGGGCTTCGCCGGAGAAGATGAGGATGACATCGGTCTGGTCGTCGCCGTTATCGCGGAAAACGGCGGATCCGGAAGCGGAACCGCATTACCGATTGCAAAACAGGTGTTTGAGGCGTATTATTAAGAGTGAGGTAAAAATAATATGCTGAACTGGTATCCCTCCCTTTATCTGGGAGAATCGGTAAAACACAAGAGCCGCCAGCTGCGTTTTCAGCTGAACCGCCGGAAGCCGGTCAAGGATATCTGGCTGATCACCCTGGCCTCCAACGGGCGCGACGCCCTGGACCTGGTCAGCAGCACCTATCTGATCCAGCCATTATTTGCGGAACGGCTTCCGATGGTGATCGGCCTGGCTAAAGGGCGGGCGGAGGCGATCGACGTCGTGACGGAGATGACGGAAGCCTGCTATGCTGAGACCGGAGACGCGGATCTGCGCTCCTGGCTGCTGGGCAGGTGTTGATGCGCGAACGTCCAGGCAAATGAACTGAATCGATTCATCCGGAGTACAGACCGATGGCAATACTTCTGACGATCCTGAAAGTGATCGGGATCATTCTGCTGGTCATTCTCGGCATTGTCCTCCTTCTGATCTGTCTCGTCCTCTT
>ONST01000183.1 GCA_900320575.1 uncultured Eubacteriales bacterium | reverse complement strand
TGCGCCTTCCGCTTTCGGAGGCCGCGGGACGTGTGAGCGGCGGGTATCTCTGCCTCTATCCGCCGGATCTTCCTCTCATACTTCCGGGGGAGGTGATCTCTCCGGAGATAGCAAAGAGCGTGAGGGAGTACCAAAAGAATGGGTTTACTGTGACGGGGGTTGTGGACGAATTCGTGGAAATTGTGTATTATTGATTTGAACCAATGTAAATGGAATCGCTTCTGCAGGATCATCTGTCCCGAACGGCTTCCGCGCGGAGATCTGCTAATATCGTGTTCGTCTCCGCTAAAGGCGCTCGCAAAAATCCAAAACTCCCTGCGGTCAGACAGTTGGATTTTTGCTTCGCAGCGCGGATCCATCACACGATAAGCAGATCTAGCCGCTTGTGCAGATTGTTCGGGGCCAGATGATTCCTGCAGGGCGCAGCCAATATACATCTGCTTCAAACGCGGTCATGGAGAGCGCAGCGGGCAGCTGATGGAATCGGGGCTTAACTTCACACACTGGAAGGAGGTGCGCTTATGGAGTATCAGGGGTTTGCCGGGATCACCGGTCATGAGGATCTTATCGGTCATCTGAAGAATTCCATACGGAGCGGGAAGGTGTCCCAGGCGTACCTTTTTACCGGCGAACCGGGTTCCGGGCGGAAGACGCTGGCGACGCTGTTCGCGATGGCGCTCAACTGCGAGGAGGGCGGAACGGAGCCCTGCATGCGCTGCCGCTCCTGCACGAAGGCACTCTCCGGGAACCATCCCGACATTATCCGCGTCACCCACGTAAAGCCCAGGACGCTTTCTGTGGAAGAGATCCGCTCGCAGGTGGTGAATACGGCGGAGATCCTCCCCTATGAGAGCCGCTATAAGATCTATCTCATCCCGGACGCGGAGCTGATGGGCGAGGCGGCCCAGAACGCGCTTTTAAAGACTCTCGAGGATCCGCCGGAATACGCGGTCTTCCTGCTTATCGCCACCAGTCCCGAGGCGCTGCTGCCCACGATCCGCTCCCGGAGCGTGAGCCTTGCGGTGCGCGCCGTGCGCGACGACCTGGTCGAGCAGTATCTGATGAACTGGATGCACGTGCCGGACTACGAGGCCAAGGTGGTGGCGGCTCTTGCCCAGGGAAATATCGGGCGCGCGCGGGAAGCGGTGCGCGGCGAGACCTTTTCCCGCATTTCCGAAGAAGCCATCGGCCTCATCAAGCGGGTGCACGATATGCGCTCCTTTGAGTTCGTCGAAGTGATCCGCCGCCTCAAGGATGAGCGGGAAAATATCGACGTCTATCTTGATCTGTTCCTGCTGTGGTTCCGGGACGTGCTGCTCTTCAAGGCGACCCGGGATCTCGACATGATGATCTTTAAAAACGAACTGCGTGCGGTGCAGGCGCAGGCCTCCGGCAGCTCCTATGAGGGCATTCAGGAGGTGATCGACGCGATCGAACGCGCGAAGGAACGTCTGCGCGCGAACGTGAACTTCGATCTGGTGATGGAACTGCTGTTTCTCACCATCCGGGACAATATCCGGGATTGAGGCATCCCTTTGCCGCGGATCCAGGGCTTTTGACCCTGATATTATATATCTTTATAACAACAGAGGTTTTTGCATGTTTACAGTAATCGGAGTGAAATTCAGAAATATCGGAAAGGTCTACTACTTCGACCCGAAGGAGCTGACCGTCCGTTACAACGACCACGTGATCGTGGAGACCGCCCGCGGCATCGAGTACGGCACCGTCGTCATGAGCCCGACGCAGGTCACGGACGACAAGGTGGTGCTGCCGCTCAAGGAAGTGATCCGTCTGGCGACGCCGGAGGACGACGAGCGGGAGCGGACCAACCGCCTGAAGGAGAAGGAGGCCTACCGCATCTGCAAGGAGAAGATCACCGAGCGCGGCCTCGACATGAAGCTGATCGAGGCGGAGTACACCTTCGACAACAGCAAGGTGCTCTTTTATTTTACGGCGGACGGACGGATCGATTTCCGCGAGCTGGTGAAGGATCTGGCGGGCATTTTCCGGATGCGGATCGAGCTGCGGCAGATCGGCGTCCGCGACGAGACCAAGATCCTCGGCGGCATGGGCATCTGCGGACGGCCGCTTTGCTGCCACACCTATTTAAGCGAATTCGCGCCGGTGTCGATCAAGATGGCGAAGGAGCAGAATCTCTCCCTCAATCCCACCAAGATCTCCGGCTGCTGCGGGAGACTGATGTGCTGCCTGAAAAATGAGGCCGACACCTACGCGTACCTCAATAAAAATCTTCCGAACAAGGGCGATACGGCGGTGATCCCGGACGGAAGGAAGGGCGATGTACAGTCTGTTAACATTCTCCGGCAGACTGTCCGCATCGTGGTCGACGCGGACAATGATGAAAAGGAACTCGTCGAATTCCCGGTGAAGGAGATCAGCTTCACCTCCCGCAAGAAGAAGAACCGCGGAAATGAAGAGGCGGAAGGCATAAAGAAAGAGGGCATCCCTTCCGGCGAGGACCGCGCGGAGAAGCCCAGAAGGCGCCGCAAAGACGGCGAGAAAAAGCCGGCAGAGAAGCACGAAGGAAAACTGACGGAGAAGCGGGAACGCCGTCCGATGGGAGACCGTCCGCGCAATCCGGAAGCACAAAAAGAACGGGAACTGACCGCGAAAGAGCCGGTCCGGGGCGCGGAAGGCGAGCTTCGGGACGGCGAGGAAGCGGAAGCGAAGAAGGACAGAAAGCCGCGGCACAGACCGCACCGCCGCAGAAAGAAGCCGACCGATGCTCCGGCTGGATGATCTGGAAAACGGCTATCGGCTCTGGCAGGATCCGGAGGCTTTCTGCTTCGGCATCGACGCGGTGCTCCTGGCGCACTTCGGAAAGCTGCGCGCAGGGGACCGCGTCCTTGATTTTGGCACCGGAAACGGTGTGATCCCGCACCTTCTGGCGGCGGATGCCCGTGATGCGGGCATTTCCATCTCGGTCACGGGGCTCGAGCTGCAGAAAAAAGCGGCGGAGCTCGCCCGCCGTTCTGTCCGGGACAACGGTCTTACGGACGTGATCACGATCGAGGAGGGAGACGTGCGGGAGGCCTCGAAGCGCTTTATGCCGGCC
>ONST01000121.1 GCA_900320575.1 uncultured Eubacteriales bacterium | reverse complement strand
TTTTCACTGGCTGCCATGGCGCTCAGGGAAGATACGATTTCTGTCAGGGACGCCGCGCTTCGGGCAGAGAGACGCCTGGCGGTGGTACTGGGAGCGGAGGGCACCGGACTTCCGGACCGGACGATCCTAAGCTGCGATCATGCGGTGATGATCCCCATGGCCCACGGAGTGGATTCCCTGAATGTGGCTGCAGCTGCGGCAGTGGCTTTCTGGGAGCTGGGGAATCGTTAAGAAAGAACATGGAAGGAAGCTCTTCCGCGCACCGGCTGCGCAGGCTGCGGTCCGGCACGGGAGTTTATCATAAGGAAGACTGCGGAGGACAGATCATGCGAAAGAATCGGCTCATAAAAAAGCTTGCGGCCCTCGTACTCAGCGGAGCGATGCTTGCGGGCTGCGCCTCCCCGGCTCCTGCCGGGAGCGGAACGTCTCCTGCGGCGGAGAACGGAAGCACAGGAGAGGAGACCGCCCCCGGCGGGACGTCCTCAGAAGGCGCGGCGTCCTCGGAAGGGGCGGATCCGGCTGCGGGCAGCGGCGGCACAGGCTCCGGAGGCACGTCGGAAAGCGCGGAGGACGGCGCCTACAGCCGCGCCCTCGCCGCGAAGAACCAGACCCAGAATCCCGGGGATGCGACGCTCACGGAGATCGACGCCTCCCTTCCTGCGGAGAAGAAGAACTACACGGTCATGGTCTATATGGTGGGCTCGAATCTTGAGAGCCGTCACGGCGCGGCCACGAAGGACCTGCGGGAAATGGAGAGCGCGGGGCTCGATTTCGGGAACGCCAACCTCCTCGTCTATACCGGCGGGAGCCGAAAGTGGACCGGAGACGTTCCGGCCGAGCACAACAACGTGCTGGACCTCTCCCGCGGAGAAGAGGAGCGCATCGTGGCCCATACGGCGAAGAATTCGGACATGGGCGATAAGGAGACCTTCTCTACCTTCCTCAACTTCTGTCACGACAATTATCCGGCGGACCACTACGCGCTGATCTGCTGGGATCACGGCGGCGGTCCCCTGTGGGGCTACGGCAGCGACGAGCTCTACAATAATGATACCCTGCTTCTTTCGGAAATGAAGGAGGCACTCCTTGATACGCCCTTCGGCTCGGGGGAAAAGCTGGACTTTGTGGGCTTTGACGCGTGCCTGATGGGAGGACTGGAGTCTGCGAATCTCTGGAAGGACCACGCGGACTACCTGATCGGCTCCGAAGAGCTGGAGCCCGGCGACGGCTGGAATTACGCTTTCTTATCGGAGTTCAACAGCACCTCCGATCCGAAGACGGTGGCGGAGCGGATCATCAAGGAATTCGGCGATTACTACGCGGAGACCGCGACGGAGTTCTCCAATCCCGACGTGACGCTCTCCTGCATGGATCTTTCGAAGGTGGACAGCACCGTCGCCGCGATGAACGGCCTCTTTGCCGCGATCGGCGAGGATCTCGAGACCGAGCGCTACGCGGAGGTCTTCCGGCGCCGCGGAGACACCAAGGCCTTCGGTCTCGCGGCTGTCGAGAGCAAGGGCGAGGGCTACGACATCATCGACCTGAAGGATTTCGCGGAGCAGCTGTCCGCGCTCTATCCGGAGGAATCAGAAGCCCTCAGGGCGGCAGTCGATGAGCTGGTGACGGTCTCCCACAGCAACGTGGACCGCGCCGGCGGCGTCTCCTTCTATTTTCCCGGAGACAACCAGAAGCTCTACCGGGAAGCCGGGCGGGAGACCTATACGGATCTCACCGTCTCCGAGGAATACCGGTCCTTCCTGAACGCCTACTCCGGGAAGTGGCTCGGAAGCGCGGATGTGGACTGGACCTTCCCGGCATTTGTTACGAAAGAAAACGAGTTTACCCTGCAGCTGAGCCCGGAACAGGCCGCGAACATGTCCGGGGCTTATTATTCTGTCTTCCGGCTGATGGAGGGCTCCGGTTACATTCCCACGACCATCAAGATCCGGGTGGAGCCGGATGAGAACAACGTGCTGCACATTCCCATGGATCCCAAGGTGATCATCTCCGTCACGGATTCCGCGGAAGAGTATGTGACCCCTCCGATCTTTATCCAGTCGGAGTCCTCGGGAGGCACCGCCCAGTACCGGAGCATCGGCATTTACCTGACGGCCGGCAACGAACTGGTCACCCTCAATGTGCACCGGGATCCGGAGGTCGCGGTGACGGTGCAGCAGACGTCCGGTTCGGATACGCTTTCGATCCGCAGCATCCGCCTCAACGATAAGGAGATCGGGCAGGGCGGAAAGAACACCGTGGACGTGACGAAATACCGGGGCATCGCCTGTTCCTTCGGCACGACCCTGTATCCGGTCCGGAACGCAAAGGGCCAGACGGAGCCCTATTTTAACTGGACGCGCCAGGGGTTCACCGGCTACACCGGACAGTCCCTGGAGAACAGCTTCCACTACGAGCTGTGCCCTGCCTCGGAGGTCGGCTACGGGATGGCTGCCCAGGTGACGGTGGAGGACGTCAACGGCAATACCTATGGCAGCGACGTGCAGGAGCTGGCGTCGATGGAACGACCCGCTGTCATCGAAGAAAAGACCGGAAACGGCACCCTGTATTTCACGCGGGACGGTGACCATATGGTCATGGAGGGCTATGCGGGAACGGATACCTCTCTTGTGATCCCGGAAAAGGTGCAGTCCCTGCCGGTGACCGTGATCCGCGGCAATTCGGATTCGGAGACTTCGACCGTGGAGCACGTGGAACTGCCGGACAGCGTGGAGAAGATCGGGAACAACGCCTTCAGCAGCTGGGGGGCTTTAAAGAGCATCCGCCTCAGCAAAAACCTGAAGGAGATCGGCGCCAGAGGCTTCCAGCAGTGCGCCGCTCTTGAGAGCATCGAACTGCCGGAGGGACTTCTCCGCATCGGAAACGAGGTCTTTGACTACTGCGGAGCGCTGAAGTCGGTCCGCCTGCCGGCGAGCCTGGAGCGGATCGGCGCCTGTGTCTTCACCAGCTGCAATGCGCTTACCTCCATTGAGACCGCTCCGGGCTGCAAGGCGTGCGTGTCCGCAGACGGCGTCCTGTTCTCGGCGGATAAGAAGACGCTTCTTGCCTGGCCCGGCGGAAAGGGCACTTCCTACACCGTCCCGGCAGGGACTGAAGTTCTGGGCTACGGTTCCTTTGCACATGCGCCGGTCACGGACGTGGCGCTTCCGGAGGGACTCCGGGTCATTGAGAACTGCGCCTTTTTCGAGTGCGGCTCGCTGAATGCGCCGAAGCTTCCGGATTCCCTGGAGGAGGTGCGGGGCATGGCCTTCTCCTCCTTCGGCTGGTCGTCGTACTTTATGCTGGACGAGGATACCCGTATCCAGGACGCGTCCCTCCACATCGGAAAGAATCTGACCTACATCGGGGAGGACGCTTTCGGCGAGATCCGCTTCCAGAGCTTCGAGGTATCGGAGGATAACCCAGTCTATTCCCAGCGGAACGGGCTCCTCACCAACCGCGCGGGCGATACCGTACTGATGGCCCCGACGGTCTGCACGGGGACCCTGGTGGTGCCGGAAGGGATCGTCGGTCTGGAAAATGAACTCTTCGAGGGCTACCCGGTAGACACGGCCTTCGTGCTTCCGGACTCCCTGGTCCGCATCGGAGAAGATGTATTCCCCTATGAATTCGGGGACAACAACGAAGAGACCGGACTGGCGGAGCACGTCTATTCCCTCACCATCTACTGCTCACCGGGCTCCTACGCGGAGACCTGGGCGAAGGAGAACGGTCTGCCGGTGGATACGGAACATACGCCGGAGACCGGGACCTACCGGGTAGAGACGGCGGAGACACCGCACGGCGTGCTGACGGCCCGGGTCTACTCAGATCACGCGACGGTCCTCTCTTATGACGGCGAAGACCGGGTCCTGAAGATCCCGGAGGAAATCAGCGGCGTGCCGGTGACCGGGATCGGAAGCAGGAAGGATCTGTTCGTGGATATCTCGATCGGGGATATTTCCATCAATTTCAGTCACGGCGAGGAGAAGAAAGAGACTGGAGATCTGGAGGAGCTGGAGCTCCCGAAGACCCTCGGCACCTTCTATCCGGAGGCCTTCAATGAATGCTACGATCTGACGCAGATCCGCGTAGCGGAAGGAAATGAAGCCCTTAAGGCAGAAAAAGGCGTGCTGTATACGGCGGACGGAAAGGAGCTGATCCTCTGCCCGCGCAGAAATATATCCTATCAGGGAAGCTATGCGGTTCCGGCCGGCGTGGAGGCGATCGGCGACTATGCCTTCCAGGGCACGAGCCTTTCTGCCGTGACGCTCCCGGAGAGCCTGGTGCGCATCGGGACCTGCGCCTTTGCGGATACGGATCTGGCAGCTGTTGCGCTGCCGGCAGGCCTTCAGGAGATGGGAGACGGCGCGTTCAATAGTACCGCTCTTTCGGAGATCACGATTCCTGCGGGAATCTCCGTGATCCCGGCCGAGGCCTTCCACATGTGCCGGAACCTGGCAAAGGTGACGTTTCCCGAGGGACTGACGGAAATCGGGGCGGACGCCTTCAGCTGGGACCAGGCCCTGACTGCGGTGAGCTTCCCGGGAACTCTTTCGCGGATCGGGAAACAGGCGTTTGAGAACTGCGAAGTCCTTGCTGACGTGCAGTTCACCGAAGGCCTGAAAGAGATCGGAGAAGGGGCTTTCAGCGGTGATTTTGCCATGAAATCCTTCGACCTGCCGCAGAGCCTGGAGAAGATCGGGAAGGAGGCTTTCTATGACAGCTACGGGCACCGGGATGACAAGAACCGGCTGGGAGACGTGAAGATCGGGAAGCTGAAGATCGGCCCCAAAGTGACATCGATCGGAACGGCCGCCTTCGGAAGTATCAACTGCCAGGCATTTGAGGTCGACCCGGCCAACCCGGCTTACGCGGCGAAGGACGGCTTCCTGACCGACAAAGCGGGGACGAAGCTCCTGGCCTGCCCGGCGTCTCTTACCGGCGAGGTCAAGGTGCCTGACGGCATGACCGGGATCGGGGACTATGCTTTCCGGGACGGCGGCTCCTACACCGCGGTCTATATTCCGGCCAGCGTAGTGGATATCGACTATTACGCGGTATCTACGGGCTTCAGCGAGAAAGAGATCTCCGTGATCTGCCCGGCCGGGTCGGCCATGGAGACGCACTGCAAAATGATGGAGATCCCCTGCACCACGCGGTGAG
>ONST01000116.1 GCA_900320575.1 uncultured Eubacteriales bacterium | reverse complement strand
CTGCTGCGTCGTCGGCATGATCTACACCGGCGGCTTCTTCGAGGGAGAGACCTTCGTCAATTCCTTCGCCAACAGCGACGCCTCCGTCGGCCTGGTCCTTGGCTCCTTCGTGGCGCTGATCCTGACTCTGGCCTGGTATATGGTCCGCCGTGTCCTGTCCTTCAAGGAGTGCATGGACTGCCTGCCGGAGGGCTTCAAACAGATGGTGCCGGCGATCATGATCCTGGTCTTCGCCTGGACCCTGAAGTCCATGACGGACAGCCTGGGCGCCCGCGAGTACGTGGCGGCCCTGGTGGAGGGCTCTGCGAAGGGCTTCCAGAGCTTCCTGCCGTTCATTATTTTCCTGATCGCAGTGGGCCTGTCCTTCTCCACCGGTACGTCCTGGGGAACCTTCGGCATCCTGATCCCGATCGTCATTTCCTGCTTCAAGGCGACGGATTCGTCCCTGATGATCATTTCGATCTCTGCCTGCATGGCCGGCGCGGTCTGCGGCGACCACTGCTCGCCGATCTCGGATACAACGATCATGTCCTCGGCGGGGGCCCAGTGCAATCACCTGAACCACGTATCCACCCAGCTGCCCTACGCCCTGACCTGCGCGGCGGTGTCCGCGGTGACCTACATCGTGGCGGGCTTTACGAAGAGCGCGTGGATCTCTCTGCCGGTGGGAATCGTGCTGCTCTTTGCGGTGCTGTTCGTCCTGAAGAAGAGACAGGGAGAGGCGGCTGTACAGTAAGGTCGGTGCGCTGGCTGCGGAAAAAATGCCTGGAAAACAAAGATCCCGGAATCCTTCACGGATCCCGGGATCTTTTATGCCTTTTTTACTTGTGATACAGCTTATTTCCTTCGTAATGCGGCTCGCAGGTCAGGTTGCAGCCGAGCTTCTTGAATACGCTCTCGTCGATCTGCGAGAGGATGACCGAGGAGTGCACCTCGAGTCCCGCCAGCTTCGGCAGCATATCCACCGCGGTCTTGGCGGCGGGGTCGGTGACTGCGGCGACCGCCAGAGCAATCAGGATCTCGTTGAGATGCAGCAGGGAGCTGTGGTCGCCGAGGTGGTCCACCTTCAGATCCTGGATCGGCTCGATAATGGCCGGCGTCAGCAGATCGACGTCGTGATCGATGCCGCCCACATATTTGAGCGCGCTCAGAAGCAGGGCGGAGGAGGCGCCCAAAAGCGGCGAGGTCTTGCCGGTGAGGATCGTGCCGTCCGCCATCTCCATGGCGGCAGCGGGGCCGCCGGTCTCCTCTGCGCGTATGTTCGCGGCCATGACCGTGGGACGGTCGGAGACGGAGATGCCCGCCTTCTTCATCAGCAGCTCGATCTTGTAGATCGGCTCGTCGCCGGCGTTGCCCTTGCGTTTCTCGCACATAGCCTGATAATAGCGGCGGATGATCTCCTGTTTGGCCGCGCTGCGGCAGGCTTCGTCGTCGGAAATGCAGGTGCCGACCATGTTGACGCCCATGTCGGTCGGGGACTTGTAGGGCGAAGTGCCCGAGATCTTCTCGAACATCGCGTTGAGGACCGGGAATACCTCCACGTCGCGGTTGTAGTTCACGACGGTCTTGCCGTAGGCCTCCAGGTGGAAGGGATCGATCATGTTGACGTCGTCGAGATCCGCCGTGGCCGCCTCGTAGGCCAGGTTCACCGGATGATTGAGCGGCAGGTTCCAGACCGGGAAGGTCTCGAACTTCGCGTATCCCGCCTGAATTCCCCGCTTGTTCTCATGGTAGAGCTGGGAGAGGCAGGTCGCCATCTTGCCGGAGCCCGGTCCCGGAGCGGTGACGACCACCAGCGGGCGGGAGGTGTGGATGTAATCGTTCTTTCCGAAGCCCTCGTCGCTGACGATGTGGGGAATATCGGAAGGATAGCCGGCGATCGGATAGTGGCGGTAGACCTTGAGGCCCAGCGCCTTCAGCTTCTTCTCGTAGGCGAGGGCGGAGGGCTGCTCGGCGAAGCGGGTCAGCACCACGCTTCCGACCAGGAGACCGTTGCTGGTGAAGGCGTCCACCAGGCGCAGCAGGTCCATATCATAGGTGATGCCGAGGTCGCCGCGGACTTTGTTTTTCTCGATATCTCCGGCGTTGATGGCAATAACGATCTCCACCTGGTCGCGGAGTTCCTTGAGCATCCGGATCTTGGAGTCCGGGTGAAAGCCGGGAAGCACGCGGGACGCGTGGTAGTCGTCGAACAGCTTGCCGCCGAATTCCAGATAGAGCTTGCCTCCGAAGCGGCTGATGCGCTCGCGGATGTGCTCGGACTGCGTCTTCAGATATTTGTCGTTGTCAAAACCGATTCTGTTCATGCTCTGTACTCCTTACCGGCCGCAGAAAAACAAAAAAGGAACATAAGATGCGGCCTGCTGCTGATGCCCGGAAAAAGTGTAACACATTGAAAATGCCAGTGCAAGTGCGCGCGCCGATCCGAAATGCTCCTTCTTTCTCCGGTCAGAGAATTCCGGAAAGGAATTCTTGACAGAGAAAAGTACGAAGCGTATGATAAAACCGTAAGAAGTAGTAATAAAAACCATATATGAAAGGAGGAACCGTTTATGTTAAGAACACGTACTGCACATGCCGCGGGAGAGATCACTCGTTTCGGGGTTCTTCCTGCGACTGTTTCCCTGCAGATCCGGGAGCCGGGCTCGGCTCTCACGCATTTTGCCGGTTTTATCCTGGTTCTCGTCGGAGCCGGACCGCTGCTGCTGCGCGCGCGGGAGAGCGGCTCGGGAATTCAGACTGCCGCGATGCTGGTCTTCCTCGTCTCTGCCGCGGTGCTCTACGCTGCGAGCACCCTCTACCATACCGTGGTCACGGACGAGGAGAAGACGACGCTCTTCCGGAAAGCGGACCATATGAGCATTTCCTTGCTGATCGCGGGGACCTATACGCCGGTGTGCCTGCTCGCGCTGCCGGGACGCGCCGGCAGATGGCTGCTCGGCGCGATCTGGTTCCTGGCAGCAGCGGGGATCCTGATCAAAGCGTTCTGGATCACCTGCCCGAAATGGTTCTCTTCGGTGCTCTATATCCTCATGGGATGGCTGTGCGTCTTCGCCTTCGGGCCGCTCCTTGCCGTGCTGCCGCGCGGAGCCTTCGCGTGGCTCCTTGCGGGAGGTATTTCCTACAGTCTGGGAGCCGTGATCTACGCGCTGCATCTTCGGGAATTTGACCGGCGGCATCCGTATTTCGGCACGCACGAGATCTTTCACGTGCTGATCATGGCCGGAACGTTCTGCCACTATCTGGTCATGTTCCGTTACCTCGTCTTCTTCCCGGTCTGATCCTTCTTTTAGAGTCAGAAAACATCGGATATGATTCTCATCTAACTAATTGAAGCACCGTGCCCGGGCGCACGCCTCCGTCTGTCTGTAACCGCAAACGGCTTCCGCGGCGGGAGCAGCTAAAGCGCT
>ONST01000115.1 GCA_900320575.1 uncultured Eubacteriales bacterium | reverse complement strand
TCCGCCAGGATCTCCTTCAGAGAAGCGAGGGAACTTTTATGCGAGCGGACGATACGGGTATGATCCTTTACGGCGTCCAGGGCGCAGCCTACCATCTTGTGTGACACCGTGTGGGTGAAAAGGATCATCAGATCCGCGCTCCCAATGCGGTCTTTCATCGAATTCTTGTATTTGCAGAACACTTTCGCGCTGCAGCCGTGCTTTTTACATTCGTTGATATAATTCCGTTCCATGCACTCATTTCCGCCGATAATCACGGCACTCATGACCTGATCCTCCGGTATTAGTTAAATTCGTTTAACTCCTTCATTTAAAAAAATGCATCCCGTGATGCTTTCGATATAGTTAGTTTAATATAACTAACTCCTTTTGTCAACCACTTTTTCCTCAAAGGACCGGATGGGGAGGATCGTCATGCAGAACGGGCTGCGCGCCGCCCGAAGGCAGTACACAGCCCGTTTGATTCCATTCGTTTTACAGCAGATCCGTCATGCTCTCGAGCCCGAAGGCCAGTGTCGAAGCATTGTGCAGGAAAGCCGCCGTTCCCGGGGCAAGGATCCCCAGAAGTCCCAGCGCGATCAGGCCGCTGTTAAAGGTCATGATCCGCACATAATTGCCGTGAATGCGGTCCATCAGCGCGTCGCTGATCCGCTTTAAGGTCACCAGCTCCGTCAGATCGTCCGCGGAGATCGTGATGTCCGCGATCTCCCGGGCAATGGCCGCGCCCGCCGAAATGGCGATGCCGGCATCCGCCTCGGAGAGGGCCGGGGAATCGTTGATGCCGTCCCCGATCATGATGACCTTATGCCCGAGCTCGTGCTCGCGCCGCACAAAGGCCGCCTTGTCCTCGGGAAGGACCTCCGCGTGGAATTCGTCGATGCCCAGCTCTTTTGCGACCGATTCCGCCGTGCGGTAACTGTCGCCGGTCATCATCACCAGTTTCTCAAAGCCCGCCGCGTGAAGCTGCCGCATCACCTGCTTCGCTTCTTTGCGGAGCGGATCCTCGATGCACAGCACCGCCGCCAGCTCGTCGTCCAGCGCGAGATACAGAAGCGAGCAGTTCCGCGGGAGACGGCGGAACCGCGCCTTTTCCTCCTCCGGGACAGTGCACTTTTCATCCTCGAAGATAAAGTGGTGGCTGCCGATGCATACCTTCTGTCCGTTGATGGTGCTGGCGATGCCGTGGGCCACCACGTAGTCCACCTTCGAGTGCTTCTCTTCGTGGACCAGGCCCTTCCGTTTGGCCTCCTCCACCACCGCGTTGGCGATGGAATGGGGGAAGTGCTCTTCCAGGCAGGCCGCCAGCCGAAGCATCTCGTCTGCGTCCCGCCCGCCGAAGGTCACGACCTTCTTCACCCGCGGCGTCGCATAGGTCAGCGTTCCGGTCTTGTCGAAGATCACCGTCTTCGCCTCGGACACTGCCTCCAGGAACTTTCCTCCCTTGACGGAGATCTGGTGTTCCGAGCATTCGCGGATGCCCGAGAGCACCGAGACCGGCATTGTCAGCTTTAATGCGCAGGAGAAGTCCACCATCAGGATGGACAGCGCCTTCGTCACATTTCCGGTCAGGAACCAGGTAAGGGCCGTGCCTCCTAAAGAGACCGGCACCATGCTGTCCGCCAGATGGAAGGCCCGGCTCTCGGTCTCCGACTTCAGCTTCTCGGAATCCTCGATCATCTGAATGATCCGGTCATAGCGGCCGCCGCCCATCGCATTTTTCACGCGGACGGCGATCTCGCCCTCCTCCATCACTGTTCCGGCGTAGACATAGCTGCCCGGGCTCTTCGGCACCGGAAGGGACTCTCCGGTCATCGAGGCCTGATTGACGGCGGCCTCGCCGTCTTCCACCACGCCGTCGAGAGGAATCACATTTCCGGTGCGGACAAGGATCACATCCCCTTCCCGCACCTCTTTCACGGGAACGAGCACCTCGCTGCCACCGCTCTTCAGCCAGACCTTGTCCACATTGAGGCTCATGCGCTTCGCGAGATCGTCCACGGATTTCTTGTGGGTCCACTCCTCCAGGAGTCCGCCGGCATCCAGCATGAACATGATCGTGCCGGCCGTATCGTAATCCTGCCGAAGGAGCGACACCGCGATGGTCGTGGCGTCAAGCGCCGGAACCTCCAGCTTCTTCCGGCCGAGGCACCGGAAGGCTTCCCGGAAGAACCGCCAGGACTTGCAGATCAGGCTCAGATGCCGGACCGGTGCCGGCAGAAGGAGCTTCACCGCGTAACGCCGGGCGATGAGCCAGAAAAAGCGGTCCTCGTAGGTCCGCCGCAGCTCTCTGCCCGTGCGGTCGGTCACCTCGGCCGTGCAGGTCTCCGGATCATATTCCGCCAGAGCGCGGATGACCGCCTCCCGGTCTCCGCTGTGGGTGATCACCGCGTCGCCGGTGCGCTCATTGACCACTGCACTCCGGATCTCCGGCACCGTAAGAAGATAAGTCTCCAGCTGATCCGCCTCGGAGCAGGTCACCCGGTATTTCAGCAGACAGACGCGCATTCTTCCCTTTGTTTCATGAAGAATTCTGCATCTCATAAGATATTTCTCCCTTCAAAGACGCCTTCCGGGAATCGCGGCTCCTCATTGACTCCCGAAAGGCGTTTATTTGTATCTCTTTTATGATTATGCTTCGGCTGCCTTCGCTTCCGCCTCTGCCAGCACGGCCTTCGCGTCCTCGATCAGCTTTGCCTCGTAGGCCCGCTCGCGCGCCTCGTTGCATTCCTTCGCTTCCGCGACGATGTCTTCGCAGTTCTCACGCAGATTGGTGACATCCTTCAGGACCTGGTCCTTCATGCGCAGAACGCCGGCCGTGACGCCCGTGTAGACCTTCTTCGCGTCCTGGCTGCCGAGGATCTTGACGCCGTAGGTGCCGCAGAGAAAACCGCCTGCAAGAAGTCCGAGTTTATTCCATTTGAACATAATATGATACCTCCGTAATT
>ONST01000114.1 GCA_900320575.1 uncultured Eubacteriales bacterium | reverse complement strand
TTTTCATTGTCCTTTCCGAAGACCGAATTGTGCAGATCCGTCAGCTGCACGATCCGCACCGTTTCCGTTCCCGGCCACGGGAACGACGCCTGCGTCACCTCCAGCGCGTACTTCGAGCGCCAGAGCGAGATCCCCGCCCCGGCCAGAAGAAGAACAGCGAGGGCCAGCAGCCCCCGCCGGATCCGCCGTGCATTTATTTTCCAGGTCTTATCACGTTTCATCCGAAATCCCGTCAAATACTCCAAGGCGTTAGAAGCGCCTATATCCTCACCTTCCGCAGCATTTCTTGTATTTCTTCCCGCTGCCGCAGGGGCAGGGATCGTTCGGGTAGATCTTCTTTGTTCCGGCTGTCATCTTTTTGCGGTCTGCAGAAAGTGTGACCGCCGGGATCTCACGTGCTCCGGCATCCGGATCAAAGCGGATCCCGCGCTTCCGGAACTCTTCCGCGTTTTCACGCATAAAATCTGCCATTTTCGAGCTGCCGGGAACCAGCAGCGGACCGCCGTTTCTGCGCATCCGCGCGATCTCCGCCGGCGAGAGGGAGCGGGGCGTATTGCCGCGGTTGTACAGCAGGTGGGTGTGATTATTCAGTTCCGTGACCGCACGGACCAGCTTCTCCAGAGCGGCCTGCGACGGCAGTGCCAGCTTCTTCCGGTTGATCAGATCGAGCACGTCGCCAAGCGATTCTCCCTGATTGACTCCGTACCAGATCTCCTCGGTCAGATCCTCCGCATCCAGTTCATCCATTTCAAAAAGATCCTGCAGGAGCGCCCTCAGCGCCTGAGCCTCCTTTTCGCGGGTCGGATACCCGTTCCGGGACAGATCTTCCACCTCTTCCTTCAGAGGCAGATAATACATCTTGTCGCCCTGCGCTTCCTCGAGTTTCCGGTATTCCCGGTCGTGGATCCACCCCTGCGCGATCACGCGTCCGTCCATGATCCGGCAGGGATTATCAACCTCAGGGATATCAGACACCGCTTTCCGCACTTCCGAAAGCGGCAGTTTCCCGAATTGCCGATACAGTTCATAAAACTGCCCAAGCGGAATGGATCCGTAATAATAGGGCACGATCTCCAGGCAGTCCAGAAGCCAGACGTGCTGCTGCCGCGCCTCCTGAAAGAGCGGCGTATCGATGCGGGCAAAAGCCTCCCGCACGTCAGCCGGGATCAGCCAGACTTCATCTTTGGTATGAAATGCATACTCCCGTTCGCTAAACGCTGCCAGATCATCTGACTCCGCAAACGAAGACGTCTTCAGAATCCCTCCGTTTGCAAGAGCTTTCCGAAAAGTCTCCATCTGCCGGTCGTTGACCGACAGAAGCGCCGGCTCCATGACCTCCCGCTTCAGCAGTTCCTCCGCGCAGCGTCTGGCCAGCGTAAGCACAGAAACATCCGCGGCGGTCTCGATTCCGAGGAGCTTTGCCAGATCTGCCAGATCTTCCTTTTTATAGGCTGCCGCCAGGCATTCCCGCAGCGAATCCCTTGATTCCGACAAAAATTCCTGAAAGGCTCCACGCAGCAGATCCGATGATTCCCTGATCAGCGACATGCTGCAGCGAATCCGATTGTCCGGCCTGCTCTTAGGCGCTTCCATAGCAGGGATCGGCCAGAAGATCCTGTCCGGATCCTTCCGCACCTCTTCCCAGAGCTCCTCCTTTTTCCGGAAATGCGCGTCCTTCTCCTGCACTGCCCTCCAGCGCATCGCCAGCATCGCGCGCCGCTGATACCAGTTTTCCTGCGCGCCGTAATACGCATCCGCCCCCCGGCTGTATTTCCCGAGCATCGGCATGCCGTACTCCGAGTGAAAGAAATCCAGCACCTCCACGCGGTAGCTCCGCTCCGCAGACCGGTCAGGCCGGTAGGTGAACCAGCTTCCGGCCGTCAGGTATTCATCAACGAAGGTCGTGTCCGCCTCCCGAAGATCCCGGTTCCAGACAGGGCGGTCATCCTTCTCAAAAATGCCCTCCCGCAGCTGCACGTTTTCCGAGGCCGACTCAAATTCAAAAGGCGGCGGACATTCGTCCCCCGCATTCCCGTAGAGCGGCAGAAATTCCCCTGCCGCAAGATCGAGCAGCACGCTCAGCGCAGAAAATGTGATCCCCAGCGGAACCTCCGTCTGAACCCACACCGGAGGTTTCGCCTTCTTTAAAATAACCTTCAGCCGGCAAATCGTATAGGACATGGTCCGCTCCTCCTCAGCCTGATAATCTCACCTCTTCGGCATATTCGCGGCAATCACTGCGATGATTCTGCCGCTGTTTGCACATTGCGGGCTAAACCCGCTCCAACCGGCAGACATGTTCCTTCGTAGCCGCGTTATAGGTAATTCCCACCAGAACCACCTCTCCGCCATACTGTTCCAAAACCGAAGGATACCGCCGATCACGGATCTGGTCGATCGCTGCCTCTACCGGCTTATCCCACTTCAGCTCCACGACAAGAGCCGGCAGCGCAGACTGCTTCTTCGGCAGATAGACTACGTCCGCATAACCGCGGCCGGAGGGCAGTTCCTCGATCCGTACATATTCATCCACCGCGGACAAGAACGCAAACCGGATCACATACCGGAGCGACTGCTCGTCATTGTAATACAGAGGCGCAACACCCGTCTCATGTACCCCTGCCACAGCTTCGGCGACCCGGGCTTCATCCCCCTCCAGGACCGCACGCAGAAGACTGTCGGAATTCCGCACCAGCGCAGCCAGTTCCTCCCTCTTTCCGTGACGGATCGAGCGGATGAATTCGCGCCGGATCTCTTCATTCGGAATCGACGCTTCCGACTTCTCCAGATCATAGGAAAGATATCCCAGATGGATCAGCAGAGTCAGCATCGCATCACGGGAATCGATATGCTGCAGATCATTCTCAAAGAGGTAGGTATCCACCTTGCAGGGGCTGCCGCCGAGCATGGAAATGATCGCCTCCTGCACCCCTTCAAAATCCATATCGATATAGACGCGCAGCGAATCATACGCCGTCGTGGCGACCCAGTAGCTCTGAAGGCTCCTCCGTTCCAGCGCCTTCATCACCGAACTCGGATTGTAGATCGAGCCCGCCTGCGGGAACACATATCCGTCGTACCACTTTTTCAGTTCCTCAAAATCCGCCCCGTACTGTCCGCACAGGCTCCGCACGTCCGCTTCCGTAAAACCCACATACTCCGCATAAATGCTCGGATCCACCATCGTATATTCCTGAAAATCCGAGACCGCGGACTGATGCCGGTACTTGCGGATCGGCAGGATCCCCGTCATATAGACGCCTGCAAACACCTGATTCGTCAGATTGATATTCTTAAACAGCGCCCGAAGCAGTTCAATATACTCCTCCTGCACCCGCA